>JADHLS010000407.1 GCA_016780605.1 Reyranella sp. | reverse complement strand
AATTCGACGCCCTGACGTTGCAGGCGGCATCGAACGCCGAGAATGCGGCACGTCTCAGCCTGGACATAACCCGTCGCCGCCAAGTGGCGGGCGATGCGGGCGTTCTCGACGTCCTGAATGCCGAGCTGACCTACCAGACCGCGGCGTCGGCGCTTGTGTCGGCGCGCGTTGCACGCTTCTCGGACACAGCCGGCCTGTTCCAGGCCCTGGGCGGCGGTTGGTGGAATCGTGATGCGAGCGGCGATCCCAATCCCGCGCAGCGCGCCGTATGCCGTCCACCGACCAATCCACCCAAGCCGCAGCCATGGCCGGATACGTCGCCGTCGCCGCAGCCGCCGCCGCAGCCGGCGTCTGTTTCTGCGCCTCCACCGAGCGAGCCGACAGGATCAAAACCGTCCAAAGGTTTTTGGGGTTCCCGCCTCTAGCGCAGGAGAAGAACATCATGCGCACGACCGCAACGATCCGGCCGATGGCAATCATTATCTGCCTCGCGACCGTCCTGCTGGGGTTTTCGCCCCATGCCAAGGCCCAAGCCCAGCGCGATAGTGGCGGCATGCGCAGCAGCGACTTGCTGGCCCTCCAGGTTTATGCCGTCGGTGGAGCATTCTTTCCCTTCGGGGCAAGCGGCACGGTGAGCGGCCTGGACGCGACCGATCCGACGAACCTCGCGACCTCCAGCCAGTCCGGTGGAACCTCATCGGTGCTGCCGATCGTCGGGGCGCGCGTTCATGTCCCCATGCTGTGGTACATGCGCGACGTGGATCGCGTCGGCTTCAGCGTCTTCTTCGAGACTGGCCTCCAGACGAGTTTTGGCGCTCAGTCCTTCCTTCAGACTTTCCAGAACACCAGCCCGAATGCGATGGATTTCGGCACCAACACGGTTTCTGGGTACTTCCAGGTCCCGCTCCTGGCCGGCGTCACGGTGCCGGTCGGTGACCGCGCCGGCTTCCTGTTCGACCTCTATGGCGGCATCACGATCGACAGCTGGTCGCTGACCGTTCAGGGCGCTGAGGCGAACGCGCCGGGACAACAGGGCTTTTTCCAGTCCAACCGAATGATCACCGCCGATCCGACGATCGGGTTGGGACTTCGCGCGCCCTTCGCTGAAATCGCCGACGGATTCCCGCTCATCCTCGGCGTCAACGCCGAGCTTCAGTTCAGGCCGGGCACATCCGTGTCGGCGTTCTCCAACAATTTCCCGGTGACCTACACAGGTGCCGTGGGGCCCCAGGCGAACCTCGCCATCATGGCCCGCATCGGCATTGCCTTCGGAGGCCGCTAGTCATGCCCGCTCGATGGACGTTTCTCGCCAGTCCAGCCCTCGTCGCAATCACCGCGGCATCGGCAATCATCCTCGCGACTTCAGGCTGCGCTATCCAGTGCGGCGCCACCGCCGAGAAGCTGGCCGCGTTGCGTCGTGGCATGAGCTACGACAACGCGAGCGAGATCATGGGCTGTCCCGGCAGGCTGGTGACCGGACTGGCGCCGTCAAGCGGCGGCTATTCGATCGTCGAGTGGAACGGCCCTTCAAGCCTGTTCAAGCGCACTCAGTTGGACTTCATGGGCGGCGAGCTCCTCTCCTACACCACGGAGAACCGCGGCGCCCTCTAAAGATCAACTCCTTGTTCTTATGTCCCCGGTCAAGAGCGAACACAAAAACGCTTTATCGGTGCTGGAAGCTCTGTATCCGCGCACGAATGTCTGGAGCTTTGACCTCGATCAAGCGCATTCGGCCTTGAGGGGCGATAGCGGATCGCGGCTCAGGTAGGGGCTGCGCGTCGGTACCGCCATTGCCGGAGCAGCAAGAGAATCAGGAGAAGTAAGCCAATGGCCACTGCAACGATGCCGAGGTCATCGCCATGCAATGGACCAAAGCCAAACAGTGAGCGTGCCGGAGGCCATGTGACCGAAATCGCAAGCAACGTGCCCGTGAGCACATATATGCCTAGGAGCACACGATTTCCGCCCGTGAGAAAATCGAAGGCGTGTCCCCGAGAGGATCGATTGACGACAATCAGCATCAGATTGCCGAGGACGAGCGTAAAGAATGACAAGGTGCGTATGTCTTCTGCGGGCAAGCCTTGATGCACCGCGAAGAAGTAGACACACGCGATAGTCAGGAGAGCCACGGACCCCTGCAACACGCTCCAACCGATCATAGCCGCAGAGAACAGCTGCGCGGTGGGCGAGCGCGGTGGGCGCCGCATGAGGTCCGGCTCTTCTCTTTCCGCTTCGAAGGCGATTGAGCAGACCGGGTCGATGATCATCTCGATGAACGCGATGTGCAGCGGAAACAGGACGAGCGGGAAGCCGGTCAGAAGCGGCAGAAGGGCAATGCCCGCAATCGGGATGTGCACGGCGACGATGTATGACATTGCCTTGCGCAGATTGTCATAGATGCGTCGGCCGAGACGAATGGTCCGCACGATCGAGCCGAAGTCGTCGTCGAGCAGGACAATGGAGGAGGCTTCGCGTGCAACGTCGGTTCCGCGGCCACCCATGGCAATGCCGATGTCCGCCGCCTTGAGGCTGGGAGCATCGTTGACGCCGTCTCCCGTCATTGCCACGACCTCGCCATTGGCCTGCAGCGCCTTGACGATCCCGAGTTTCTGCTCGGGAAGAATGCGCGCGAACACACTGGCTTCCCTGACGCGCTCCTTCAGTGCCTGGTCGGGCAGCCGAGCCAGGTCGGTTCCGGCAATTACGCTTTCGTGCTCAAGTCCTGCGTTTCGAGCAATAGCCCGCGCCGTGGTGGGATAATCGCCGGTGATCATTACCACCCGGATGCCGGCCTCGCGGCACTCCTCGACGGCCTTGGGTACCTCTGCCCGCAGGGGGTCCCCTAACCCGAGCAGCCCACACCAGGCGAATTCGAACCCATGAGGTCGTTCAGGCAAAGGTCGAGCCGCTGGATGGCTCGCACCGGCGACCGCGAGGACTCGGAGGCCATTTGCGGCCATCTTCTCAGTCGCCTCGCGTGCGGATAAAGCATCCTCGTCCGTAAGCTGGCAGAGCGAGATGATCGCTTCGGGAGCGCCTTTCGCGGCAACAATGGCTTTATCTGCCGTGGGCTTCTGCCAGACCTGCGTGACTGCCAGAAGGTCCGTAGTGAGGCCGTAGGTCCTGAGCAGGACAAGGCCGTCATCCTGTTGGCCAGCGGCGGCGATGATTGCCCGGTCCATGGGGTCGAAACCTTCCGGTGCACTCGCCAGCGCCGCCGTACCAATCAGCTGCGCCGACTCGATGCTCGCGGCAGGGGCCGTTTCAACCACCGACATGCGATTCTCGGTCAGGGTACCGGTCTTGTCCGTGCACAGGATGGTCGCCGATCCAAGCGTCTCGATTGCAGATGCACGTCGCGTGAGAACGCGCGCCTGCGAGATGCGCCATGCCCCCATGGTCATGAACACCGCCAGTACGAGCGGGAACTCCTCGGGGAGCATTGACATGCCAAGTGCGATGCCGGCCAGGTAAGCGTCCAGCCATGACCCCCGCATCAGGCCGTACATGACCGCGGCGAGCACGCTTGCGGCCAATCCAATGGTGGCAAAGACCCGGACCAACCGTCGCGTCTCGGATGCCAACCTGGGAACGGCGGTATCGATAGACGCGAGCGCCTTGCCGATTCTGCCGATCTCGGCGTGAGCCCCTGTCGCATAGACTTCAGCGACACCAGCACCGCGGACGACCAGCGAGCCTGAGAAAACGGTAGGAAGATTGTCACCGCCCGGTGGTCCGGGCTTCTCCTCATCGGAAAGGCGCGCGCGCTTGGCAACCGGGACCGACTCGCCAGTGAGAAGGGATTCGTCAACAATCAGTTCCCGTGCGCTCAGCGCGATGGCATCTGCCGGGACACGGTCGCCCTCTCCTATGACGATGACGTCGCCGGGCACAACCTCGCGTCCGGGAATGCGCTGGCGCTGGCCGTCGCGGATGACCAGCGCACGCGGGCTGGTCATCGCGCGCAGGGCGTCGAGCACGCGTTCGCTGCGGATTTCCTGAACCACAGAGATCGCGACCGAGAGATTCGCGAAGACCAAAAGGACCAATCCGCCCAGTACGTCGCCTAGCACGAGATAGATGGCGCCCGCCCCCACGAGCAGGCCGAACATGGGCTCGCGCAGAATCTCGAAGACAATGGAGAAGGCGGAGCGGCGCCCGGCAGAGGGGAGCTCGTTCGGCTCGCCGGTTGCCAATCGGCGGCTTGCTTCCTGTTGGGTAAGGCCCTGCGGTGACATCGCTTCCTTAAGTCCCGTTGGAAGCTCAACGGCATTGATCTATCACAACCGCGGTGTCCTGCTCATCCTATTCGAAACGCCCGCTGGCGGCGGCCGGATGGCAGGCAAGGCAGTTGGACTTTGTCACCACCTTCGGGTCCTTCCAGACGGGGTCCGGAAAGTTGTGCTCCTTCAGGAAGGCCGGATTCTCCGTGATACGGTTGGGTGTACTGCCAGGCGCGACCCATCTCATGAACTTGCGGCCTACGCCCTGCCCGGTGACGTCCCCGGCGTCGGCCGTCATGTATGCACTGATGATGCCCACTGTCTCGGGTGGGAGGGTCGCATCCTCGCCAAAGTGATCGCCAAGCCCTTGCAGCAAGGCGCTCCACGAGCGCGCCGGCAGAAAGACGGGCTGGAATGGCATGTGACACGATCCACATTCCTTGATCACGACCGGGTCCGTGACCGGCGGCACGCGATCGTCGGCGATTGCCGGGAATGCCGTCATCAACGCGGCGGTGAGGATCATGAACCTCGGTGTCATCATTGACCGGCCATGAAGGTGATGTAGTCGCCCTTCTCGAGCGCCGTGCACTCCCGGCCGAGCACGCTCTTGCAGTCCCGCAGGAAGTGCTTCTCCACTTCAACCTTGTCGGTGAAGCGGCGCGGATTGGCCGAAACGGCAACCGGCTCAATGGGCCGGCCAGTCTTCGCGTTCCGGCCAGCCTGCCGCGGATTGGCTGTGTGACAGGCCGTGCACGACGACGTTCGCGCATCTCCGCCATTCCAGGCTGTGCGAAAAAGCGTCTCACCGCGTTGGGGAGAGAAGGCGGTGAAGCCCGCGTCCAGACGCCTGGCTTCGGCAGCATAGTCCGACAGCATCGCATCGCGCCGCGGATCGGCCGCGAGCGCTACAATGGGAAGGATCGCCAGTGCTATGGCGAGCAGGCTGCGACGATTCACATTGTCCTCCCATTCCGGCCCTGCACCAGCCGGTCAGTGATCTGCTTCAGCCATTTCTTGCCGGTGTACATGTAGGTCACGAACGCGATGTGTCCGGCGATGAGCCACAGAGATGCCTCGGCGATCGCCTCGTGCGGATCCTCGAACCAGGGTGTGCCGTCAGCCAGCGCACCCGATGCTGCAACCAATCCCACGACGGCAATCAAGGCAGCGGCGAACACGGCGAACAACGGATGTCGCCCCTTGCCGGTCGCGAGCCAGTCGCGCGTTGCTCTCCAGCTGGGCCGCGGCAGGCGCAACGGGCTCGGTGCTGGGATGAGCAGGCCGGCCACCACGCGCACGGCAATCGCCGCCAGGACCGCGTATCCGGCAAATTGATGGATAGCGAATGCGTCTTCCCCGGCCGTCGCATATGCGACCAGGAAGGCGCCTGCCAACCAGGCATGCCATGCCTTCAGGAGCGCCATATGCGATCGGGCGGGTGGGTGGCCGGCCAT
>JADHLS010000406.1 GCA_016780605.1 Reyranella sp. | reverse complement strand
GGAAGGGCTGGGACGACGCCGATGCTCGCTTGGTCGCCGTCGCACTTGCCAAGCACCTGGCTCGCGACCCGGACGGCGAAGCGAAAGAACTGATCAAGCCGCTACTGCAGAAGCTGCTGTCGGAATTCAGTGGGGTCGTCTGGCCGGTCTTAAGTCAGGCGATCGGCTCGAGCGACAAGCTGCGCTCATGGAAGATGCAGAGCGCGCTCGGCGATCCCTATTCTTTCGGCGACCGGAAGAGCCCGCCGATCCTGGGCCTGCCCGAAGACGTACTCTTTGCCTGGTGCCATGCCCAGCCGGAAGTTGGACCGGCGTTTGTCGCAAGCGTCGCCTCCGTTCTTGCCGGAAACGACGCGGATGCGCCAAGCCAGGAATTTCATCCCATCATCCGGCGTCTGCTCGTTGAGTTCGGCGACCGGGAGGACGTCCTCAGGCGCATCGAGCAGAACATGCATAGCTTTGGCTGGATGGGCTCGCTCACAACCTACTTCGCACTCTACAAGGCGCCTCTGAAGTCGCTGGAAAATCATCCTAGGGGCCCAGTGCGGCGATGGGCGAAGAAGATGCTGACCAGCATCGAACACCAGATCAGCGCCGCTCGCGACGACGACGACGAGCAGCAGGCTCATTGGGACGTCTGAAGATTGGGGAGCGCATGGCCGATGCAGGCGAGCAGCTGGATGCCGAGCCATCGACATCCTGATGGGTGTGTGCGGCTGGATCGCAGTGGTGGTGCTGTCCCTCAGCGGTTGCCGTGCAACACCGCCACCGGCATAGTTTTCGGCAAGCAACTACCCCCTGCCGCGGGAGATGCAGAATATGGTCGACGAAGAATCACCCCGCTTCGTCGGACGCTCGATGCCACGGCGCGAGGACCATCGCCTGCTGACGGGACGCGGGCAGTTCGTCGCCGATCTCGTCCTGCCGGGCATGCTGCACGCCGTCTTCATCCGGAGCCAGCACGCCCACGGCCGCATCCGCTCGGTCGATGTCGCCGCGGCGGTGGCGATGCCGGGCGTCGTGCGCGTGCTCACCGGCGAGGAGCTGCTGAGCATGGCGCCCGTCCCCGGCGGACAGCTGTCGCTGCCAGCCAAGTGGCGCAGCAACGTCCAGCACGCCATCCACAATCCGCAACAGCCGATGCTGGCCGCCGGCAAGGTCCGCCATGTCGGCGAAGCCATCGCCGTGGTCGTGGCCGAGAGCCGCGATCAGGCGCTCGATGCCGCCGAGCTGGTGGTCGTCGACCTCGAACCGCTGCCGGCCGTCGTCGAGGCCGAGGCGGCGCTGGCGCCGGGCGCGGCGGTGCTGCACGAAGAGTACGCCACCAACCTTTTGGGCGAGTTCGCCGTCGGGAAAGGCGACGTCGAGGCGGCCCTCGCCACCGCGCCGCACCGGCTGCGGCGTCGCTTCTACACCCATCGCTATGCCGGCCTGCCCATGGAGTGCCGCGGCGTGGTCGGCGCGCATGACGCGCGAACCGATTCCGTCACCATCTGGTCGGCCACCCAGGTCGTGCACTCCGTCCGCCGCGCGGCCGCTGCGTTCCTGCAGTTGTCCGAATCGCGCGTGCGCTGCGTGGCGCTCGATGTCGGCGGCGGCTTCGGCACCAAGGGCCACGTCTACCCCGAGGACCTTTTGGTCCCCTTGCTGTCCCGCCTGGTCGGGCGTCCCGTGCGCTGGATCGAGGAGCGGACGGAGCATCTGCTGTGCTCCTGCCATTCCCGCGACCAGCTGCACGAGGTCGAGGTCGGCTTCGATGCCGACGGCCATGTGCTCGCCTTCCGCGACTCCTTCCTCGTCGATTGCGGTGCGTGGAATCCCCTGGGCGTCGTCGTCCCCTACAACACCGCCGTCCATCTGCCCGGCCCCTACAGGATCGCGAACTTCACGGCGTCGGCGCGCGTCGTCGCAACCAACAAGGTGCCCAACGCGCCCTATCGCGGCGCCGGTCGCCCCGAGGCCAACTTCGCCATGGAACGCACCATGGATCTGATCGCGCGCACGCTCGGCCTCGAGCCGAGCGAGGTCCGGCGGCGCAACATGATCCAGCCGGCCGAGCTGCCCTTCGCCATGGGCCTGCCGTACCGCGATGGCGAACCGATCGTGTACGACAGCGGCGACTTCCCCGGCGGCCTCGACAAGGCGCTGCAGGCGATCGGCGGGCTGGCCGCGTTCCGCCAACGCCAGCGCGAGGCGCGGGACGCCGGCCGCTGTCTTGGCCTTGGGCTCGCGAGCTACGTCGAGGGCACCGGCGTCGGTCCGTTCGAGAGCGCGCTGGTGCGGATCGAGGGCAACGGCTCGATCACCGTCAGCTCGGGCGCCTGCTCCCAGGGCCAGGGCATGGAGACCATCTTCGCCCAGGTCGTGGCCGACACCTGGTCGGTCGATCCCGAGGACGTCGTCATCGCCCTCGGCGACACCGACCGCATCGCCATCGGCTTCGGCACCATTGCGAGCCGCAGCACCGTGACCCTGTCGGCCGCCATCCACTTCGCCAGCGAGCGGCTGCGCGCCAAGGTGTTTGCCATCGCCGGCAACATGATGGAATGCGCCCCGGCCGATCTGGAGCTGCGGCGTGGCGGCAAGGTCGGCGTCGTCGGCGTTCCCGGGATGGAGGTGACGCTCGCCGCCGTGGCCCAGGCGGCGCGGCCCGGCTGGGACCATCGCCGCCCGGCCGGCGTCGATGCCGGCCTGGAGGAGACCTTTTATTGGGAGCCGCCCACGGTCACCTGGGCCAGCGCCACCCATCTCGCCCTGGTCGAGGTCGACACGACCTCAGGCGCGATCGCGATCGAGCGCTACGTCGTGGCGCACGATTGCGGCGTGGTCATCAATCCCATGCTGGTCGACGGCCAGGTCGTGGGCGGCACGGTGCAGGGCCTGGGCGGCGCGCTGTTCGAGGAATTCGTCTACGACAAGCAGGGCCAGCTGCTGACGGGGTCGCTGATGGACTATGCGATGCCGCGCGCCGACGACGCGCCGGCCGTCGAGCTGCTGCACCAGGAATGTCCGTCGCCTCTGAACCCGTTCGGCGTGAAGGGCGTCGGCGAAGGCGGCGCCATCGCGCCCCCCGCCGCGATCGCCAACGCGATCTGCGATGCGCTCTCGGACTACAAGGTCGAGATCAACGCCACGCCGATCAAGCCGGAACATATTCTCAGCGCACTAGCCGTCATCCCGACCGGAGCCTCGCGTAGCGAGGCGTAGTGGAGGGACCTCTTTTGTTGATGCGTCGTCAAAAAGGTCCCTCGACTACGCCACCCTTCGGGCGGCTCCGCTCGGGATGACGGGAGGAAGATGTATGCCCCCGTCATCCCCACCGGAGCCGAGCGTAGCGAGGCGTAGCGGAGGGACCTATTTTGTTGATGCGTCGGCAAAAAGGTCCCCGACTACGCCTGACGGAGAGGATGGAGCAGAACCCATGACCACCACCATCGTCGGCGGCGCCATGCTGCCCCACGCCCCGCAGTTCTTCACCCTGCCGCCGACCGAGGACCGCGCCACCGTCGAGCGCGTGCGCGCGATCGCGGCGGACATCGGCACCAAGCTGCGCGCGCTGAAGCCCGACCTCTGGATCATGTTCGCCAACGACCATGCCGAGCAGTTCTTCCACGCCGTCGCGCCGCCCTTCACCATCCATGTCGGCGCCGCCGCGCAGGGCCACTTCGCCGGCCGGGACTTCGAGTGGCAGATCCCGGGCGCGATCGGCCTCGAGCTCGTCCGCCAGCTCTACCGGCAAGGCTTCGATCCCGCCTTCACCAGCACGGCGAAGTTCGACTACGCCATGGGCATTCCGCTGACGCACATCGGCCACACCGATCCCGTCCTGCCGATCTACATCAACGCCTATCTCGCGCCGCAGCCCACCATGGCGCGCTGCTATGCCTTCGGCGAGGCGATCGCGCGCTCGGTGACGGCGCTCGGCCTGCGCACGGTGGTGCTGGCGAGCGGAGGCATGTCGCATTTCCCCGGGACCGATCGCTATGCCAATCCCGAGCTCGACTGGGACCAGGCGGCGCTGTCGCGCATCGCCACCGGCAATCTGAAATCCCTGATCGGCTACGACGAGGACGAGCTCGACGACAAGGGCAACATCGAGCTGCGCTGCTGGGCCTGCGCCGCCGGCGCTCTGGGCGAGCGCAAGCCCGACATCGTCAAGATGGATCCGAGCTGGCACCACAACTACGCCTCGGTCGCCTGGTTCAGCGGCGGCAGCGCGCCGCGCGACCTGCACTATCCGTCGATCAAGCCGGAGCTGGTCGGCCTGACGACCGCCCTGCATGGCCTCGCCCACGAGGCGTCGGCGCGCGCCCAGTTCCTTGCCGACGCCAACGGCTTCGTCGCCGGCTTTTCCCTGACGCCGGAACAAGGCGCGGCGCTGGTCAAGCTGGATGTGCCGGTCCTGGTGAGGATGGGCATCCATCCCCTGGTCGCCTTCCTCGCCAACATGCAGCTGCAGCGCGAGCGCCGCTCATAGTCTTCCGGACCGCGCGCCTCCTGGCGAGCATCTGTCATCCTGAGCGTAGCGAAGGATCTCATGCCGGTTGGAAGCGGCGATGAGGTCCTTCGCTTCGCTCAGGACGACAGCCATGAGCGCCACTTACGACGGAGCTTCGCTCCGTCTCTATTCCTTCGGCCGCGCCTCTTCGAAGGTGGGAAGCCCATCGCCGATCACCGCCCAGCGCGGCCGATGGCTGGTCCAGACATGACGCAGCGGCGGCACGGCGTCGGGATCGTCCAGGCTGCAGGTCATGATGTCGAGGCGGTCCGGACGCCCGGCATGGCGATAGGTGAGAGGCGAGCCGCAATGCCGGCAGAAGCCGCGCGTCACCTCCGGCGAGGAACGGTAGCTGGCGGGCCAGCCGCGAACGATCTCGAAGTCGGCGACGGCGAACTGGGCGTAGGGCAGTTCGGGCGCTGACGAGGCCTTGCGGCACGACCGGCAGTGACAGCTGCCGCTGTCGAGGGCGAGGCCGACGACCTTGTAGCGGACCGCTCCGCAGAGACACCCGCCCTGGAGCACGGCGGCCGACCGGGTTGTTTCCATGGCGTCGAAACGCGTCCTGCCGGGAAGCCGTTGCCTTGCGGCGTCGCCGTTAGCTCTTGAGCTGGGCCGCCTTCGCTTCCAGCTCGCCGGCCTGCCGCTCGAGCTCGGCCGCGAAGCCCTCGACGCGTTCGATCTCCGCCCTGTCCGTCAGGTTGCGCGCCAGCCGGCGGGCGCGCTCGGCCGCTTGATGATTGCTGCGGGCGGCGCTGGTGAGCTCCTGTGAAATCGGCATCGTGCCCTCGTGGTCGCGCCCTGTTGGATCGGCTGCATGGCGCGCCGCCATCCGGAGATGCTGTGACCGACATCGGCTGGATGAACGGCCGGACGGCAACACACCATGCATCGGAGAAACGCCAGTCCTCGACAAAGCGCAATGTGACCGTTCGAAGGCTGTCCTCGAGACCGACACAGCCTGAACACGGCACCGCGCCCTTCGACCGGGCGTTAGGTTGGCGCGCGGTGCCTGGTCTCCCCCACAGTCATACGCGCAGGCCCGTCTCATCGTGTTCTGGATGGACGGGCCTTTTCTTTGCGCGCGCCCTACTCGAGCACCTCGTCGGCGCGCGTCAGCAGGCTCGGCGGCAGCACCAGGCCTTGGCTGCGCGCGGTGCGCTGGTTCACGATGAGCTCGTAT
>JADHLS010000405.1 GCA_016780605.1 Reyranella sp. | reverse complement strand
AGTCGGCATGCCGTAGGGCGGCCTCGACGTCGACGAGTTGATTGAGCTGGCCCGCGACACCGAGCTCGAGGACGGGCCAGCGATTCGCAACCAACAGGTCCGCTCCAGGATCGCGGACTGGTACGTCCAGCAGCAGGGCCTGAAGCTGACGCGCTATCGCACGCTCACAGCCTTGTCGAAGGGCCAGACGCCGGGACCGGAATCCTCGATCATCAAGATCGTCGCCGCCCCCAAGATGCAGGACATGGGCGCCTTCGCCATGGAACTGATGGGCCCGGCCGGCATCATGAAGGAGGAGGTGCCGCACGCCGCGGGCTTCCAGGCGCAATGGATCGGCGGCGCCGGCTTCCGCATCGCCGGCGGCACCGACGAGATCCTGCGCAACATCGTCGCCGAACGCGTGCTCGGCCTGCCGGCCGACGTGCGGGTCGACAAGGACGTACCGTTCAACAAGCTCGGCAAGAACTAGCGGACGTCCGATCCGGGAGGAAGAGATGAACAGGCTGGATGGCAAGGTCGCGTTCCTGTCGGGCGCGGCGCGCGGCATCGGCGGCGCGACGGCGAAGCTCATGGCGAGCGCCGGCGCCAAGGTCGCGATCGGCGACCTGCTCGAGGAGCGCGGGCGGCAGACCGTGAAGGAGATCGAGGCCGCGGGCGGCCAGGCGCTGTTCGTTCCGCTCGACGTCACCAGCGAGGCGAGCTGGGCCGGCGCCCTGGATGCCACCGTGAAGAAGTTCGGCAAGCTTGACGTGCTGGTGAACAATGCCGGCATCTTCAACGGCAAGGGTGTCGAGGAAGCCTCGCTCGAGGAATGGAACCGGCTGGTGGCGGTGAACCTGACCGGCGTCGTGCTGGGCACGCGCGCCGCCCTGCCGCATCTCAAGGAGAGCGGGCCGAAGAGCGAGCACGGTGCCGCCATCGTCAATCTCGCCTCGATCGCGGGCCTGGTCGGCTCCCAGCTCGATCCGCTCTATTCTCTGACCAAGGGCGGCGTCACGCTGTTCACCAAGTCGACGGCGCTTGAGTTCGGTCGCAAGGGCTACAGGATCCGCGTCAACTCGATCCATCCCGGCCTGATCGAGACCGACATGGGCCAGCAGACCTTCGTCATGCGCGCCCGCCAGCAGGGCACCAACGACACCGAGAAGGCACGCCAGGCGACGCTCGCCCTGCACCCGATCGGCCGCCTGGGTGTCGCCGACGATATCGCCAAGGGCATCGTGTTCCTGGCGTCGGACGATGCGGGCTTCATGACGGGGGCGGGCCTGGTCGTCGATGGCGGCTGGACCGCTCATTGACTTGAGCGCTCTTGCCATCTCGCTGCTTGCCGCCGCGCTGATGCTGGCCGGCGCCGGCACCGGCATTCTGCTGCGCCGCCGCCTTCCTCATCATCACCTGAACGAGCATTCGAAGGACGTCGTGCGGCTCGGAGCGAGCCTGGTGGCCACGATCACCGCACTGCTGCTTGGCCTGCTGATCACATCAGCCAAGACCACCTATGAGACGCAGCGCAGCGAGGTGAGGCAGATCGCCTCCAAGATCGTGCTGCTGGACAACCAGCTGAAACGCTATGGGCCGGAGGCCAACGGGGCGCGCGAGGCGCAGCGCCGGGCGATTGCGCCGCTGATCGATCGCATCTGGGGCGAGCGCGCGCTTCGCTCGGGGATGGGCGCGCCGTACCAGCCGAGCGTCGAGGGCGACATGGTCTACGAGGCCATCGAAAACCTGAACCCGCAGAACGACAATCAGCGAAACCTCAAGTACCGCGCGCTGTCGACTGTCACCGGTGTCACGGAAGCGCGCGTGCGCCTGTTCGAGGAATCGGAAGCAGCGATGCCCAATGTCCTGATCGCTGTCGTGATGCTCTGGCTCACGCTTTTGTTCGCGAGCTTCACGCTGTTTTCGCCGATCAACCCGACCGGTGCTGTCGTCCTCACGGTCATTGCCGTCTCGGCCTCGGCCGCGATCTTCCTGGTTCTGGAGCTGAACCAGCCGTTCTCCGGCCTGCTGCAGATCTCGCCGGCGCCGTTGCGTGACGCACTGGGCTCGCTAGGGTCCTGATCGGCGCTTCAGAAGATGCCGGCCGCCAGCCCCGCCGCCATTGCCGCGCCCAGCTCCTCGCATTGCTCGACGAAGGCGGGCTGCCAGGGCCCCTTGCAGATCAGCGGTTCCTGCACCATGCGCCAACGCAAGCCCGTGAGGATGGTCTCGATGCCTCGGCGTGTGCCGGTGCCGTCGCTGCCGGCGCGGATATAGACGGCGCAGGGCAAGCCTTGCGTCTTGTCGAGCAGGGGATTGTAGGAGCGGTCGAAGAAGTCCTTCAGTGCGCCGCTCATGTAGCCCAGGTTCTCGGTGGTTCCGAGGATCACCGCCTGGGCGCTGAGCACGTCGTCCGGCCCGGCCTGCAGCGGCGCCACGACGCGGACGTCGATGCCCGTTTCGCTCAGCGCGCCACGTTCGGCGGCGGCGCGCAGGGAAAGCGTGTTCTCCGACGGCGCGTGGGCCACAATGAGCAGCCTTTTGGACATGGGAGGGGTTTTACCCCGTAACGCATCGTCATGCTCAAGAAACTCCTGATCGCCAATCGCGGCGAGATCGCCATCCGTATCGCCCAGGCCGCCGCCGAACTCGGCATCGCGACCGCGGGTCTCTATTCCGAGGACGATGCGACGTCGCTGCATGTGCGGCGCGTCGACGAGGCGATTGCGCTCAAGGGCAAGGGGGCTGCGGCCTATCTCGACATCGCGAGCGTGATGGCGGCGGCGAAGAAGGCGGCTTGCGATGCAATTCATCCCGGATATGGCTTCCTGTCGGAGAACGCCGATTTCGCCAAGGCTTGCGCCGAGGCGAAGGTCACCTTCGTCGGCCCGACACCCGAACAGCTGAAGTTGTTCGGCGACAAGGCGCGGGCCCGAGTCCATGCCGAGAAGTGCAAGGTGCCGGTGCTGCCGGGAACCGACGTCGTCGACCTGGCGGGTGCTGCGGCATTCTTCAGGAAGCACGCGAAGTCCGGCATCGCCCTCAAGGCCATCGCCGGTGGCGGCGGCCGCGGCATGCGCCTGATCAGGAGCGAAGCCGAGCTTGCCGACGCCTTCGCCCGTGCCTCGGCCGAGGCCAAGTCGGCGTTCGGCAATGGCGATCTCTATGCCGAGCGCCTGGTGGGTCGAGCACGCCACATCGAGGTGCAGATCGTGGGCGACGCCAAGGCCGGCGTGGTGGCGCTGGGCGAGCGCGAGTGCACGCTGCAACGGCGCAGCCAGAAGATCGTCGAGCTGGCGCCCAGCCCCAACCTGAAAGCCGTGATCGCCAAGAAGATCGTCGCCGCGGCCATCGCCATGGCCAAGTCCGTGAAGTACCGCAGCCTCGGTACCTTCGAGTTCCTGGTCGACGGCGAGGACTTCTTCTTCATCGAGGCCAACCCGCGCCTGCAGGTCGAGCACACCGTGACCGAAGAGGTCTGGGGCGTCGATCTGGTGAAGACCCAGCTGCAGCTGGCGGGCGGCATGACGATGGCCAAGACGGGCATTGCCGGCGCCAGGCCGCACGGCCACGCCATTCAGCTGCGCATCAACATGGAGACCATGACCGCCGATGGCTCGGCAAAGCCGGGCGGCGGCACGCTCACGGTGTTCGAGCCGCCGTCGGGGCCGGGCGTGCGCGTCGACACCTACGGCTATGCCGGCTACCGCACCAATCCCAACTTCGATTCCCTGCTGGCCAAGTTGATCGTGCACAGCCCGTCGGCCGACTTCGCCGATGCGCTGGCGCGCAGCGAGCGCGCGCTGGCGGCGTTCCGGCTGGAGGGTGCGCCCAGCAACATCGCCTTTCTGCGCGCCCTGCTGGCCGACGACGATTTCCGCGCCGACAGGGTCCATACGCGCTTTGTCGATGAGCGGGCGAAGAAGCTGATCGAGGCGGCGGGCAAGCTGCAGCCGGGACTCTTTTTCCAGGCGGCGGTGCCGGCCGCTGCGGGACGCCAGGCCGGCGCGCGCGTCGATACGGTCGATCCGTTGGCCGTGCTGGCGTTCGGCAAGATCGCGCAACAGGCGGCGCCGGAAGCGGAGCTTGATGCGCCGGAGGGCACCGTGCCGGTGCCCGCGCCCATGCAGGGCACGATCGTCAGCATCGCCGTGAAGGAGGGCGATGCGGTAGCGGCGGGTCAGGCCCTGCTGGTCATGGACGCCATGAAGATGCAGCACGAGATCAGGAGCCCGGCGCGCGGTTATGTGCGGCGTGTTGCGGTAGAGCCCGGCGAGACGATCTACGAGGGCCACGCGCTGCTGTTTGTCGAGGAGGCCGACGTCGAGGTGAAAGGTGCTGCGGCCGAGGAGAAGATCGACCTCGACCATATCCGGCCCGACCTTGCGGAGTACTTCGAGCGCCGCGCAATGACGCTCGACGACAAGCGGCCCGAGGCCGTGGCGCGGCGGCGCAAGACCAACCAGCGCACGGCGCGGCAGAATCTCGACGACCTGGTCGATCCGGGCAGCTTCGTCGAATGGGGCGCCTTCGCCATCGCCAGCCAACGGACTCGCCGTACGCAGGAGGACCTGATCGAGAAGACGCCGGCCGACGGCCTCATCACCGGCATCGGCCGCGTCAACGGTTCGCTGTTCGGCCCCGAGAAGAGCCGGGTGGCGATCGCGCACTACGACTACACGGTGCTGGCCGGCACCCAGGGCAAGACCAACCATCACAAGAAGGACCGCTTGTTCGAGATCGTCGAGGAGCAGCGCCTGCCGCTGGTCTTCTTCACCGAGGGCGGCGGCGGCCGGCCGGGCGACGTCGACGTGCAGTCGGTGGCGGGCCTCAACACCATGGCTTTCCATATCTTCGGGCGATTGAGCGGCTCCTCGCCCCTGGTCGGCATCAACTCCGGGCGCTGCTTCGCCGGCAACGCCGCGATCCTGGGCTGCTGCGACGTGGTGATCGCCACCAAGAACTCGTCGATCGGCATGGGCGGGCCGGCGATGATCGAAGGCGGCAATCTCGGCGTGTTCGCGCCCGAGGAAGTGGGCCCGATGAGCGTGCAGGTGCCCAACGGCATGGTCGACATCGCCGTCGAGGACGAGGCGGAGGCGGTGGCGATCGCCAAGAAGTACCTATCCTACTTCCAGGGGGCGCTGCCCGAGTGGCGCGCCGCCGACCAGCGGCTGTTGCGCCGCGCCATCCCGGAGAATCGGCTGCGCGTCTACGACGTGCGCACCGTCATCGAGACCTTGTGCGACGAAGGCTCGGTGCTGGAACTGCGCCGCGCCTTCGGGGCGGGCATGGTGACGGCGCTCGCGCGCATCGAGGGCAAGCCGTTCGGCATCGTCGCCAACAATCCCACGCATCTTGCCGGCGCCATCGACTCCGACGGCTCGGACAAGGCGGCGCGCTTCCTGCAGCTCTGCGATGCCTTCGACCTGCCGGTGCTGTTCCTGTGCGACACACCGGGCATGATGGTCGGGCCGGAGGTCGAGAAGACGGCGCTGGTGCGCCACTGCTCGCGTCTGTTCGTGATCGGCGCCAATCTCGGCGTGCCGTTCGGCACCATCGTGCTGCGCAAGGCTTATGGGCTCGGCGCCCAGGCGATGGCCGGCGGCTCTTTCCATGCCGGGACCTTCGCGATCTCCTGGCCGACCGGCGAGTTCGGCGGCATGGGGCTGGAGGGCGCGGTGAAGCTCGGCTACCGCAAG
>JADHLS010000404.1 GCA_016780605.1 Reyranella sp. | reverse complement strand
ATCCCCTTCATCACCTGGCCGCGGATCTCGACACCCTTGTTGGCGGCGGTGTGGACGTTGAAGTACCACTTGCCATCGGCAAGGTCCTTGGCCTGCGCGTCGGTCAGCGTTGCCTCGCCCTTGATCGGGCTGGTGACGGCACCGGTCACCGGGACCACGACGCCGGCGTTGGTCTTGGCGTCGGCCGGCCCGTGGAAGTGCGCGACCGTCGCGGGACCCGTCAGGTCCTTGTAGTTCACGGTGTAGGTGAGCTTCTTGCTGGCGGGATCGTAGGTCGCCTGCAACGTGCCCGTGCCCTTGCTGTCAGCGGGCGGCACCTCGGATGCCGCCTTGAGGTCGGCCTTGTACATGACGGCCTGGGCGAAAGCCGCCGGGGCGATGGCCAGGAACGATGCCGCCATGACGCCGGCGACGGCGGAGCGAAGCAGAACTCTGCGCATGATCGTACCTCCCTTTGTGATCAAGACGGTTCGTCAACGCATCATGCGCCCGGACGTTGCCCCCGGCCCTAATCACAAGCGGTTGAGATCACGGAAAGTCGATCAGCTCTGCATCCGCGGTTGCGTAGCGCGCATAGCGGAAATCGCGGACCTTGAGCAGGCGATCGTCGGCCCAGTCGACCAGCATGAAGTAGATCGGCGGGCCGGACGGCTGGTCGGGACTGCGCACGATGATCGCCGGCCGGCCGTCGGCCAGGCCCGGCACCAGGTGCCAGTCGTTCGACTGGCTGTAATTGCCGAAGTAGCGGCCGACCTCGGTGCGGCCATTGAGGCGCGTGCGATTCACCACTTCGACTTTCACGTCGTCCGCCAGCTGGGCGCGCAGGGCATCGAAATCTCGGGCATTGAAGCGCGCGACATAGGCGGCAAGCCGCCGGCGGTCGGCATCGGCCAGCACCGGCGGCGGCCGGTCCTCGGGCTCGGCCGCGAGCTCTAGCAGCCGCTGGCGGCCGCGATGCAGGTTGGCCTTGACCGCGGGCACGGTGCTGTCGAGCACGGCCGAGATCTCCTCCAGCGAATGGCCCAGCACATCCATCAGGATGACGCTGCTGCGTTGCGCCACCGGCAGGCGCATCAGGGTGCGCAGGCTGGCCGCGGTGACCTGGCGGCGCTCGATCTCGCTGTCGGGGTCGGCGACCGTCTCCAGCTCCTGCTCGTCGGCCTGGACGCCCTGCTGGCGGGCGCGGCGGCGCAGGAAATCCATGGCGGCGTTGTGGGCGATGCGGAACAGCCAGCCCTCGGCATTGACGAGCGGCCCGGTGTGCGGGAACGCCTCGATCGCCTTGACCAGCGTCTCCTGCAGGACGTCCTCGCCGTCAACCGACGAGCCCGTCATGCGGGCGCAATAACGGTGCAGCTTCGGCCGCAGCTCGGCCAGCAGTCGCTCGAATTCTGCCTTGGGGTCGCTCATGCCTTTGCCTGACGTTCGGCCGGGCTGAAAGGATTCACCCGACACCGGTCTTTTCGCGAATCCTTTGACGGCGGCGGATCGTCTCCCGGACAGCAACGCTTGAGGAGACCCTGCCATGAAATGGACCCTGGTGCGCTACCGCGCCAAGCCCGACCGGGCCGACGAGAACCAGCGCCTGAGCGCCGCTGTGTTCGCAGACCTTACGGCCAAGAAGCCTGCCGGGCTGCGCTATGCGGTGTTCCGGCTGCCCGACGACACGTTCGTGCATGTCGCGGCCCTCGAGGACGGGGCTACGCCGCTCTCCAGCTTCGAGAGCTTCAAGGTCTTCCAGAAGGACATCCGCGAGCGCTGCGCCGAGGGCCCACTGCCCATGGAGCCGCAGCTGGTGGGCAACTACGGCATGCTCACGGACAAGGCCTGAAGGGGAGATCGCCATGGAACACGACATCGTCCCGCGCGAAGACTGGCTTGCGGCCCGGCTCAACCTGCTGGCGGCGGAGAAGAAGCTCGTCGCGGCGCGCGCGGCCGTGTTGGCCGAACGACGCCGCTTGCCCTGGACCCGTATCGACAAGAGCTATGTCTTCGACACACCGACCGGCCGGCAGTCGCTCGGCGAGCTGTTCGAGGGCCGGGCCAAGCTCCTGGTCTATCACTTCATGTTCGCGCCGGAATGGCAGGACGGCTGCCCCGGCTGCTCGCAGGGCGCCGACCATTTCGACGGCATGGAGCGGCATCTGCCGCGGCTCGACGCCACCTTCACCGCGATCTCGCGCGCGCCGATCGAGCGCATCGAGGACTATCGCAAGCGCCGCGGCTGGCGCTTCAAATGGGTGTCGGCGGCGCCCAGCGACTTCAACTACGACTTCCAGGTCTCATTTCCGACCGAGACCGTCGAGAAGGGCGAAGGCGTCTATGGCTTCGAGCAGACCACGATCGACCGTGCCGACCTGCCCGGCACAAGCGTGTTCGCCCGCAATGAGGCCGGCGAGCTCTTCCACGTTTACTCGGCCTACACCAATGGCGGCGACATGCCGCTTGCGGCCCACTATGCGGAGCTGTTGCGCCTCTAGCTAACGGCCCTGCTGCATCTGGAGGGCGCGCTGGTAGGCCTGGGTGAAGCCCTGCAGGGTGTTGGTGAGCGGGCCCGCCATGCCGTCGTTCTGGGTCGAGAGCTGGACGGTGACCTGCGAGCCCCTCAGCAGGGCCTGCAGCAGGTCGGCCGACTTGCCCTGGTCATAGGAGCAGGCGCCACCGGTGCAGATTCTGGTCGAGACGAACGGCCAGTTGTCGACCTGCATGCTGGCGCTGCTGCCCAGGCCGTCGGCCACCACGGTGAGCGTGGTGTAGGCGACCGAGTAGCTCACGATCAGGAAGGTGCCGAGCAAGTTATTGGGCCCGCCGTCGATCATGGCGGAGACGGTGCAATCCTTGCCCTTCTCGTAATTGCAGTTGGCCACCCACTGGTCCGGCGGCTGGTTCTGGCCCACGGGCTGGGCGGAGGCGGAGGCAGCCAGAAGGCAGAGACCAAGACCGACGACGAATCGCTTCATTGAGACTCTCTCGTTCACTTATCGCCAACGTATCAGGTCGTGGCGCCCGCGCCGAGAGTGTTATGGCCGACCTGTCGGCTCCGCAAGCCATTGTTGCTTGTGCACCCAAAGCCAGAAATGCTGACGGACTTTCTCGGCGGCGCCGGGCGGCACGCTGTCCTGCGTCGGCAATCTCGTCCAGATAATCGTCGCGAGCGTCATTCCCACAAATGATGCCATCCATATCGTCTTGATAAGGGAATGATTGAACCAGAAATGGGCGAGAATGATCCAGATACCGACCGACACCCAGCCGACAGTGGGCCAATACAGCGACACGACCAGCATGACGACCGCGAAAGGGAGGCCGAGTGTGCCGCCAAGGAGAAGAGGTCGCCGCCTGAGGTATTGGAGAATCTCCGAAAGCGCTTCCCGCGTCACAGTCTCAACCTCCTGAGGCGACCTCGCGCCATGTTCCCGATCTCCGAAGGGCCGCCCGCTCCGCCCGTAGGTAAGTGCGGAGCGAGGGCATGACAGAAACGATCCTCACGACCGTTCATGTTAGTTCGCAGGTCAGGCGTCCCCTCCAACTAATGCGCGCAATCTGAGGACGGGCTGTCGTTTCGCGTACGCAGACGGCTTAGGCTATTGGATGCGATCAAGAGAGCTGTCGGGGAGGCGTGCCGGAAATTCCACGGCCAATAGCATCGATGAAGTCATGGCCGTCCTCCAACGCGCGAAAGGCATCACCAAATAGTGCCAGAGGCGGCACTCCCAAATAGCTAAGGAGTGCGCTTGCACCGACACGGCCAGCAATGTGCAATGGGAGCGCCGGCTGTGCCTTGAAGGCCAAGGCCATCCCGTCGCGGGCCATTCGCGCCGACAGTTCGGGATTGTTGGCAATGAATCGCAGCCCCTGTCCGGTGGCGTCCATTTCCCGGTAAAATCGTTGTGCCTCCTCCACGCGCCTAGCTCGCTGCCACGTCCCCCACCACGCGCACGCGCACCCGCACCGAGTTGCCGGGCAGATAAGCCAGCGGCATGTCCTCGCTTTCGATGGTGCTGAGGCTCCTGCGGTCCGCGCCCGCGGCGACGGCGCGGTCGTTGGCGATGCCCTGGGCGGCGGCGATTGCGTCGCTGCGGGTCATGTCCTTGAAGATCTGGTCGCACTCGCCCGAGACCTGGGCGATGGCGGCACCCACGGCGTTCGCGCAATCGCCGTGCTCGACATGGATCACCTTGGAGACGCCGGGCAGCGTGTCGGGGATCAGGAAGGCGCCACCGCCGACGGCGATCAGAGGCACGCCCCCCGCCTCGGTCTTCATGCGGTCGATCGCCTCCTCGGCGAGGCGCGCGGCCTCGGCAAAGACCTTCTGGCAGGCCGTAGCATCGAGATGGGCGACCTTGGCTTTGTCGCCCAGCGTCAGGACGCCACTCGCGATGGCGATATCCGTAGTCGTGAGCTGCTTGCCGCCGAAGGCGATGCCGTCCTTCAGCAGGCGATAGCCGACCGAGACAGGCCCGACCTTGATCGGATCCAGCGAGACATGGCTGCCGCCGCCGAGGCCGATCGACAGCAGGTCGGGCATGCGAAACAGCGTACGCACGCCGCCCACCTTGACCACCGAGTTGGCCTCGCGCGGGAAGCCGTGCTTCAGCTGGCCGACGTCGGTCGTGGTGCCGCCGACATCGACGACCATGGCGTCGCTGAGCCCGGACAGGTACGCCGCGCCGCGCATGGAGTTGGTGGCGCCCGAGGCGAAGGAATAAACCGGCAGGCGCCGCGCCTGGTGCGCCTCGGCCACGGTGCCGTCGTTCTGGGTGATGAAGAGAGGCGCGGCGATGCCGGAATCGGCGATCGCCTTCTCGAAGGCAGCGATGGTGTCGCGCGACAGCTCGGCCAAGGCGGCGTTCAGCAGGCCGGCATTCTCGCGCTCCAGCAGGCCGATGCGGCCGAGGTCCGAAGAGCAGGTGATGACGGCGTCGGGCAGCTCGGTCGCGACCAGTTCGGCCGCCCGCTTCTCATGGCTGGGATCGAGCGGCGAGAAGATCGAGGAGATGGCGACGGACTTCAGCCCCCTCGCCTTCATCTCCTGCGCCGCCTTGACGACAGCGGCCTCGTCGAGCGGCATGAACGGCCGGCCATCGTACTCGTGGCCGCCCTCCACCATCCAGACGCCACCACGCACCAGCTCGGCCAGATCCTCCGGCCAGTCGCAGAACGGCGGCAAGGAGGCCGAGGCCGGCATGCCGAGCCGGAGCGCACCGACCTTGGTGAGATGCCGGCGCTGGACCACGGCGTTGATGAAATGCGTCGTGCCGATCATCACGCCGTCGATGCGCTTGTCCTTCAGCACGCCGGTCGAGCCGAGACTCTTCAAGGAGTCGAGGATGCCGGTGGTGACGTCCTCGCTGGTCGGCGCCTTGACGGCGCGCACCACCTTGCCTTCCTCGATCAGGACGGCGTCGGTATTGGTGCCGCCGACGTCAATGCCAATGCGTCTCATGCCTCGAACACGCTCCTGAACTCGATATCGTAGCCGAAGGCGCGCGGGCCGACATGGTCGAGGCCGCGCGGGGAAAGGAACACGGGTGGCGGCGGCAAGGCGATCACCGTGACGCGCTGGCCGTAACGGACGGTCTCGCTGCCGACGGCCTCGCCCGACACCGAATCGAGCACGCAGATCAGGTCGGGCGTCATGGCGAGCGGCTTGTCGTCGCGATAGGCCACGATCCATTCGTTCTGGAA
>JADHLS010000403.1 GCA_016780605.1 Reyranella sp. | reverse complement strand
AACGGCGGCGCACCTGACGTCAAGTCGCTGCCGGCCAACCAGCAGAAGGGGCTCGAGGCGCTGATGGCGGCGTCCGGGCAGTGCCGCTGACGCTCGGCCTCTAATGGGCGTGCTGGTAGACCGTCGGTATCTTCGCCAGGTCCTGCAGCAGGTCGGGCGGCATGTCCGACGGCTTGGCTGAGTTGGCGCTGGCGCCGATCGAATCGACCATGCCGCCGAAGCGCTGCTCGATCGCCTTGGCGATCTGGTCATGGCGGCCGACGGCGGCGAACAGGTGCACGACATCGTCGGGCACTTCCCTGGCCATCTGGTCCCACTGCCCGGCGCGTGTCATGGCATTGAGCTTGCGGCCGAGATCGCCCAGCCCATGGACCTCGAACACCGGCCAGTAGGCCGGCGTCGAGCCATAGAAGGCTACGCGGTAACGCACCCAGTCGAAGAGCTTCGCCACAGCCGCATCGTCCTTGCCGGTAACGACGAAGCCGCCGCCAGAGATCTCGAAACTCTCGCGTGAGCGCCCTCTCGTCACCAGGCCGGCGTCGATGATGGGCATGATGTTTTCGGCGAGATACTTGCGCGTGCAGAACGAGTGGAGCTTCACGTCGTCGGATTCCTCGGCCGCCACCTTCAGCATCACCGGGCCGACGGCAGCGACGCCCAGTCGCGGCAACGGGCCGTCATAGGGCTCGGGCACGAAGTTCGGCGTCATCAGGGTGAAGCGGTAGTGCTTGCCCTCGTAGTCGAGCTTGCCTCCCTCTTTCCAGCACTTCCAGATCGCGCGGATCGCCTGGACGTATTCGCGGATGCGCGGCGCCGGCGGCGACCACGGCACCGAGAAGCGCCGCTCGTTATGCGCCCGCACCTGGCTGCCGATGCCGAGCGTCACGCGGCTGCCACCGAAGCTCGAGGCGAGGTCCCAACCGACATTGGCCACCGTCATGGGCGAGCGCGCGAAGGCGATGGCGACGCCGGTATGAAGCTCGATCTTCTTGGTGGCCGCGCCGGCGACCGCCAGCGACAGGAACGGCTCGTGCCGGTTCTCCTGGGTGCTGACGCCGGTGTATCCGGTGGCCTCGATCGCCTGGGCCGCCTGGCCGACCGTGGCCAGGTTCTCCTGCGGCAGCGTCGTGAACACTCTCATATGAAGATACCTCGTCGATGGACTGGTCCATGGTGGACCAAGAGCCGGGGTCGGCCCACGGGTCCCCTCGTGGGCATTCCGGCGCGAGGAACATCTTGTAGCTCTTGATATTCCTACGCCTACGCGCCATTGTGTAGACGTATACACACGGAGCCCGCATGCCGCTCAACATCCGTAGCGAGGATGTCAATCAGCTCGCCGAAGCTCTGGCGCGTCGGATGCGAACGACTAAGACCGAAGCCGTGAAGCTCGCACTGGAAAACGAGCTGGAGCGCCAGGATCAAAGGATTCCACTCAAAGAACGTCTGCGGCCGATCCAGGATCGAATCAGGAAGCGACCGGCGACCGGCTTGGAGGCCGACAAGGCTTTCTATGACGATCTGAGCGACGCCAACTGATGTTCGTCGACGCTTCGGCCATCGTCGCCATGCTGAACGGCGAGGCAGATGCTGGGGCACTCGTCGACGCTCTGGAGCGAAGCGACGTACGCGTGACCTCGCCGATTGCGATCTTCAAGGCCGTGCTCGGCATCTGTCGCGTACGGCATGCGACGGTCGAGCAAGCTACGGCCGATGTCACCGAATTTCTGAAGATCGCGGACATCCAGTGCGCTCCGATTACGGACGAGGAGACGCGGACGGCGCTCGTCGCTTTCGATCGTTATGGCAAGGGCCGCGGGCACCCGGCGCGACTCAATCTCGGCGATTGCTTTGCCTATGCCGTGGCGCGCAATCGCAAGCTGGCCCTTCTGTTCAAGGGCGACGACTTCACCAAGACCGACATCGAATCGGCCCTTTGAAAGACAGCGGCAGCTTCAGTCGGCCGCCTGCTTCAACGGATCACCTTCCGGCGGATTGTTCGACGGCCGCCAGCGTAGCACGGGCTTGCGTGCGGCCAGCGTCTCGTCGAGACGACGCCGCGGCGCGAAACGCGGGGCGGCCTTGAATTCTTCCGCGGCCGTTCCGCTCTTCGCTCGCTCGGCCAGCGAGCGCAGGGCCGCGATGAAGACGTCGAGATCCTCCTTGGCCTGGCTCTCGGTCGGCTCGATCAGCATCGCGCCATGGACGACCAGCGGGAAGTACATGGTCATCGGGTGATAGCCCTCGTCGATCATCGCCTTGGCGAAGTCGAGGGTGCTCACTCCGGTGTCCTTGAGGAAGCCGTCATCGAACAACGCCTCGTGCATGCACGGCCCCTCGAAGGCCGGCGTCATGACGTCCTTGAGCGCGGCCATCACGTAGTTGGCCGAGAGCACGGCATCCTCGGCCGCCTGCTTCAGGCCATCGGCGCCGTGGCTCATGATGTAGCTGAGCGCACGCGTGAACATGCCCATCTGGCCGTGGAAAGCTTTCAGGCGCCCGAGCGGCTTGCCGTCGACCGCGGCGCCATCCTCGGCGACGCGCCACTTCTCACCGTCCTTCACGATCCACGGATAGGGTGCGTAGGGCGCCAGCGCGGCCGACAGCACCACGGGACCCGCGCCCGGCCCGCCGCCGCCGTGCGGCGTCGAGAAGGTCTTGTGCAGGTTGATGTGCATGCAGTCGACGCCGAGGTCGCCCGGCCGCACGCGGCCGACGATGGCGTTGAAGTTGGCTCCATCGCAGTAGAAGAAGGCGCCGGCCTCGTGCACCGCGCGCGAGATCTCGACGATCTCGCTCTCGAACAGGCCGCAGGTGTTGGGATTGGTCAGCATGATCGCCGCCACATCGGAACCCAGCGCCGCCTTCAGCGACGCAAGATCGACGCGGCCACGCTCGTTGGCCGGGATCGGCTTGACGGTGAAGCCGAGCGCTGCCGCCGTGGCGGGGTTGGTGCCGTGCGCTGATTCCGGCGCCAGCACGACCCGCCGCTTGGACCGCTCGCCGCGCGCCTCCAGCGCCGCGGCGATCGCCATCATGCCGCACATCTCGCCGTGCGCGCCGGCGGCGGGCGACATCGCCACGGCCGGCATGCCGGTCAGGGTCTTGAGCCAATGCGCCAGGCGGTCGATCAGCTCCAGCGCGCCCTGCACGGTCGAGACCGGCTGCAGGGGATGCAGGTCGCCGATGCCGGGCAAGCGCGCCACCTTCTCGTTGATCCTGGGATTGTGCTTCATGGTGCACGAGCCCAGCGGGTAGACGCCCATGTCGATGGCGTAGTTCTTCTGGCTGAGGCGCGTGTAGTGCTGCACCACCTGCGGCTCAGAAAGACCCGGCAGTCCGATTTCGCCGGTGCGCTTCAGGCCATTCAGGCGATCCTTGACCTTCGGCGGTTCCGGCAGGTCGACGCCGCAACGGCCAGGCTGGCCCATCTCGAAGATCAGCGGTTCTTCGATCTGCAGGGCGCGGTTGCCGGTGAAAGTCGGGCTGTCGGAGGCAGCGGCGGCGATGCCGCCAGCTCGTCCCTGCGAGCGGTCGAGCGACTGGACCATCACAGCACCTCCTTCAGGCCGGCGATCAGCGGGCCCATGCCCGCCTCGGTCGCGGTCTCGGTCGCGGCCAGCAGCAGGAGGTTCTCGACCGAGGGGTCGTCGGGGATCAGGCGCGACACCGGCACGCCGCCCAGAATGCGCTTGTCGGCAAGCGCCTGGACCACGGGCGCAGCGGGCTTCGGCAAGCGCACGGTGAACTCGTTGAAGAAACTTTCGTTCAGCAGCTTCACGCCGGGCAGCGCCGCGACACGGTCGGCAAGCTCGCTCGCCTTGGCGTGGTTGAGCTCGGCCAGGCGTCGGAAGCCCGCTTCGCCCAGCAAGGTGAGGTGCACCGTGAAGGCGAGCGCGCACAGACCCGCGTTGGTGCAGATGTTGGAGGTCGCCTTCTCGCGGCGGATATGCTGCTCGCGCGTGCTCAAGGTCAGCACGAAGCCGCGCTTGCCGTCGGCATCGACGGTCTCGCCGACCAGGCGCCCCGGCATCTGACGCACGTACTTGTCGCGGGTGGCGAACAGGCCGACATACGGCCCGCCGAAGCCCAGCCCGTTGCCGATCGACTGGCCCTCGCAGACCACGATGTCGGCGCCCATCTCGCCCGGCGGCATGATCAGGCCCAGCGACACGACCTCGGTCACGACCACGATCAGCAGCGCGCCGGCCTCGTGGCAGGCGGCGGCGAGCTTGGTGAAGTCGCGGACATGGCCGAAGAAGCTCGGGTTCTGCACGACGACGCAGGACGTTTCCTTGTCGACCTTGGCGATCAGGTCCTCGAGTCCTTCGGCATCGGTCTTGGCTGCGACGGCACTATAGCCCTGCCAGTGCGCGGTGGTCTCGATGATGTTGCGGTAGTGCGGATGGAGCCCGCCCGAGATCAGCGCCTTGGTGCGGCGCGTGATGCGGTTGGCCATCAGCACGGCTTCGGACGCGCCGGTCGAGCCGTCGTACATCGAGGCGTTTGCCACCTCCATGCCGGTGAGCAGGCTCACCTGGGTCTGGAACTCGAACAGGTACTGCAGAGTCCCTTGCGTGATCTCGGGCTGGTAGGGCGTGTAGGAGGTCAGGAACTCGCCGCGCTGGATCATGTAGTCGACGGTCGAGGGCACGTGATGACGATAGGCGCCGGCGCCGATGAAGAACGGCGCGGTCGACGGCGAGACGTTCTTGGCCGCGTAGTTCTGGAAGGCACGCTCGACCTCGAGCTCGCCGAGATGATCGGGCAGGCCCGCGACCTTGCTCGGCAGGCGCGCGTCGGCGGGCACGTCCTTGAAGAGCTCGTCGACCGACTTGGCGCCGATCACGGCCAGCATGTCGCGGCGGTCGATCGGCGTGAGGGGGAGATAGCGCATGATCAACCCAGGCTTTTCACGAAGGCGGTATAGGCGGCCTCGTCCATGAGGCCCGCGAGCTCGCCCTTGTCGGCGAGCTTGAGCTTGAAGAACCAGCCCTTGCCCGTCGGCTCGGCGTTGACGTCGCCCGGCGAATCGGCGAGTGCCGCGTTGGCTTCGACGACCTCGCCCGACACCGGGGCGTAGATGTCGGACGCAGCCTTCACCGATTCGACTACGGCGCAGGCCTCGCCCTTGGCGACCTTGCGGCCGGCGGCGGGCACGTCGACGAACACGACGTCGCCCAGCTGCTCCTGGGCGTATTGCGTGATTCCGATGGTGCCGACATCGCCCTCGACGCGGATCCACTCGTGTTCCTGGGTGTACTTGGTATCGGCCATCTCGAAGAGCTCCTATCCGCGGTAGTAGGCGTGCTTGACGAAGGGCATGGGCACGATCTCGGCCGGCACGGGCTTGCCGCGCACCACAAGATCGACCTTGGTGCCGTTGGCTGCATGGCCGCGCTCGACGTAGCCCATGGCGACGGCGCGACCGAGGGTCGGCGCGAAGCCGCCGGACGTGACCTTGCCGACGGTCTTGCCGCCGATGGCGATCTCCGCACCTTCACGCGCGATCGCCTTGCCCTCGGGCAACAGGCCGACACGCTTGCGCGACGCGCCGTCGGCGATCTGCTTCTGGATGACGGCGGCGCCCGGGAACCCACCGTTGGTCCGGCGTTCCTTGCCGATGCTCCATAGCAGGCCTGCCTCGATCGGCGTCGTCGTGGTGTCGATATCGTGGCCGTAGAGGCAAAGGCCGGCCTCAAGCCT
>JADHLS010000402.1 GCA_016780605.1 Reyranella sp. | reverse complement strand
AGGCGCGCGCCTTGAACGAGGCCGGGCTGGGCGCGGTGCCGCAGAACACCAGGTCGAGGCCGGGCGCCAGCAGGTCGGGAACGAGCTGCCTATTCCGGCTTGATGCCCGCGGCACGGATCACCTCGCCCCAGCGCTTGTACTCGGTCGCCACGAACGCATCGGCCTCGGCCACCGTCAGCGCGCCGGGCTCGAAGCCGCCTTGCCGCATGCTCGCGATCACCTCGGGATCCTTCAGCGCCCGCTCAGTGGCGGCACGCAGCTTCTCCTTGGCCTTGGCCGGCGTGCCGGCCGGCACCGCCCATAACGACCACGATGTAACCACGAGGTCGGGATAGCCGGCCTCGACCAGGGTGGGCGTTTCCGGCAGCACCGGCGAGCGTTGCGCGCCGGTCGACGCGATGGGTTTCAGCTTGCCGGCGCTTACCTGGCCCATCAGCGAATCGATGTTGGCGACGACCAACGGGATGTGGCCGGCCAGCACGTCACCCGCCGAAGCCGACGCGCCGCGGTAGCTGATCAGGGTGAGGTCCGCACCGGTCTTCTGCTTGAAGAGCTCCATGGCGAGCGTGGGCGATGTGCCCACGCCCGATCCGCCATACTGGTATCTGCCCGGTTCTTTCTTGGCGGCGACGAGCAGCTTGGCGATGCTGTCGTGCGGAAAGCTGGGATGGCAGCACAGGAGATTGGGCTGGGTACCGATCCACGCCGCTGTCTCGAAGTCGGTGAAAGGATTATAGGGCAGCTTGGCGTAGAGGCTGGGCGCCACTGCGTGGCTTGCGATGCCGCCCAGCAGCACCGAGTAACCGTCAGCCGGCGACTTGGCGACATTGTCGGCGGCGATCGAGCCGCTGGCGCCGGTACGGTTGTCGATGACGCAGCTTTGGCCGAGATAGTCGGTGAGCTTGGTGCTCAGCCGCCGTGCGATGTTGTCCTGCGAGCCACCCGGTGTGAAGGGACAGACGATGCGAACGGTGCGCAGGGGCCAATCGTCGCCTTGGGCGCCGGCCTTGCCGATCACGGGCATCGCCGCGAGGGCGGCCGCGAACTGACGTCTTCTCATGGCTCGGAATGATGCATGAACCGGCGCGCGGAACAAAGTCTGGCTTCCTGCGTTGGATGGCCATGAACGCGGCGTGTATCGTTTCGTCCGATCGGGACCCCGCACCCCCTCCCTCCATTCTGGTCGTCGAAGACGAGGTGCTGATCCGCAGCGTTGTCGGCATGTATTTGCGTGACTGTGGCTTCCAGGTGATCGAGGCCGGCACTGCCGACGAGGCAATCCGCGTCCTCGAGTCGGGCCTGGCAGTCGACCTCGTGTTCTCCGACATCAACATGCCGGGCAGCCTGGACGGATACGGCCTCGCGCAATGGCTGCGACACGAGCGGCCAAGCCTGCACGTTATCCTGACCTCGGGCTCGCCACAGAGGACGGACGAGTTGGGCAAGCATCGCCCGCTCCTTGCCAAGCCTTACGATCACGCCGAGTTGGAACGCCTGATCCGCGCGATGCTGTCGGAGTGATACGTCCAACCTCACCCTGAGGAGCGGCCCGAAGGGTCGCGTCTCGAAGGGTGGCCACAGCAAGACTGGTTCCCATCCTTTGAGACGCATCGCTACGCGATGCTCCTCAGGGTGAGGTGTTGCTTGTTCCCTTGTCCGCCCGTCGCCGTTGGGCATGATGGCCCGACCGGGAGGATTTGCCGTGAGGAACAGCATCGACAAGGCCGACGAGGCCCAGCTTCTGGCCACCATCGACCGCTGGGTCGAGCGCGAGGTGGCACCGCGGGTCAAGGAGTTCGACCACGCCGATCGCTGGCCCGCCGAGCTCGTCGAGCAGATGAAGGAGCTCGGCCTGTTCGGCGCCACCGTCAGCGCCGACTATGGCGGGCTCGGCCTGCCGGCGCGCACCTATGCCGAGATCGTCATGAAGATCTCCGCGGTGTGGATGGCGTTGACCGGCATCTTCAACTCCCATCTGATGCTGGCGCTGGCCATCGAGAAGTTCGGCACCGAGCCGCAGCGCCGCCATTGGCTGCCCAAGCTCGCCTCGGGCGAGGTGCGGGGAGGGCTGGCGCTCACAGAGCCCGACGCCGGCACCGACCTGCAGGCGATCCGCCTGACGGCACGGCGCCGGGGCGACCATTATGTGCTGAACGGCACCAAGACCTGGATCTCCAACGGCATCGAGGGCTCCTGCTTCGCGCTCCTGGTGAAGACCAATCCGGAAGCCTCGCCGCGCTATTCGGGCATGAGCCTCTTCATCGCCCCCAAGGGCCCGGGCTTCCGTGTCGGCCGCAAGCTCGAGAAGCTGGGCTACAAGTCGATCGATTCCGGCGAGCTGATCTTCGAGGATTACAAGGTGCCGGCCGACCACCTGATCGGCGAGGTCGAGGGCCGCGGCTTCACCCAGGTGGCAGGCGGGCTGGAGCTCGGCCGCATCAATGTCGCGGCGCGCGGCGTCGGCATCGCGGAGGGCGCGCTCGGCCTCGCCACCAGCTACTCGCAGATCCGCAAGACCTTCGGCAAGCCGATCTGCGAGCACCAGGCGATCCAGCTCAAGCTCGGCGAGATGGCGACGCGCGCCCGCGCCGCCCGGCTGCTGACGCTCGATGCCGCCGACGCCTTCGATCGCGGCGAGCGCTGCGACCTGCAGGCCGGCATGGCGAAGTACTTCTCCTCGGAGGCGGCGCTGGAGAACAGCATCGAGTCGATGCGCATCCACGGCGCCTACGGCTACTCCAAGGAGTACGACATCGAGCGGCTCTATCGCGATGCGCCGCTGACCTGCATCGGCGAGGGCACCAACGAGATGCAGCGCATCATCATCGCCCGCCAGTGGATCAAGCAGCACGCCGAGCTATGAGCGCAAAGCCACTGCCAAAACCGTTGCTGGGCATTCGCGTCCTGACGCTGGAGCAGTTCGGCGCCGGTCCCTACGGCACCATGTTCCTGGCCGAGCTCGGCGCCGAGGTGATCAAGGTCGAGGCTCCCGAGGGTGATCCCTCGCGCCACGTCGGTCCGCACAAGCTGGGCGAGGCCGACAGCGAATACTTCCAGGCCTGGAATCTCGGCAAGAAGCTCGTGACGCTGGACATCAAGTCTGCCGAGGGCCGGCGCCGGTTCGAGGCGCTGGTAAAGACCGCCGACTGCGTCGTCAACAACCTGCGCGGCACGCAGCCGGCGCGCCTCGGCATCGACTATGCCAGCCTGAAGCATCTCAAGCCGTCGATCGTCTGCCTGCACATTTCGGCCTACGGCCGGGCGGGCGAGCGCGCCGATTGGCCGGGCTACGACTTCCTGATGCAGGCCGAGGCGGGCCTGATGGAGCTGACCGGCGATCCCGAAGGTGCGCCGACCCGCGTCGGCGTCTCGCTGATCGACAGCATGAGCGGCCTCACGGGCACCGTCGGCCTGCTGGCCTGTCTGCTGCGCGCCAAGACCACGGGACAGGGCTGCGACGTCGAGACCTGCCTGTACGACGTCGCCATGCACCAGCTGACTTATCCGGGTGTCTGGTACCTGAACGAGGGCGATGTCTCGCCGCGCGTGCCGCGCAGCGCGCATCTCTCGCTGGCGCCGGTCCAGAACTTCCCGACCAAGGATGGCTGGATCTTCATCATGTGCATGACCCAGAAGTTCTGGCTGTCGTTGGTGAAGGCCATGGGTCGCGAGGAGCTTCTGGACGATCCGCGCTTCCCCGATCCCAACACCCGCGCCGTCAATCGCGCTGCGCTCACCGACGCGCTCGATCCGACCTTCCGCATGCGCACCACGGCAGAGTGGCTGTCGGCCTTCAACGGATTGCTGCCGGCAGCGCCCGTGTATCGCCTCGACCAGGCGCTCGACAGCGGCTTTGCCCGTGAGACCGGCATGGTGTCGGCCGTGCCGCATCCCGTGAAGGGCAGCCTGCGCGTCATCGCCAATCCCCTGCGCATCGACGGTGAGCGGCCGGCCCAATCCGCCTGCTCCGCCCTCGGTGCCGACAACGACACGCTGCTGGACAAACGCCCATGAAGCTCGAAGGTCTGAAGGTCGTCGATCTCTCCTGGTTCCTGCCGGGCCCCTACCTCACCACGGCGTTGGCCGACCACGGCGCCGAGGTGATCAAGGTCGAGCCGCCGGACGGCGATCCAGGCCGCAACATCCGCCCGCCCGACCAGCGCACCTCGGTGTTCTTCCGCAACATGGGGCGCGGCAAGAAGAGCGTCGTGCTCGACCTCAAGACCGAGCAGGGCCGCGCCGACCTGTTCCGTCTGGCCAGCCAGGCCGATGTGCTGGTCGAATCCTTCCGGCCCGGCGTCGCGACGCGTTTCGGCGTCGGTTACGAGGCGGTGAAGGCTGCCAACCCCGGCATCGTCTACTGCTCGATCTCGGCCTTCGGCCAGGACGGCGCCTATCCTGGCCGCGCCGCGCACGATCTCGCGCTCGAAGCCATGACCGGCGTGCTGTCGCTGACCCTGGGCGACGACGGCCGGCCGGCGATTCCCGGCATCCCGGTCGCCGACCTGGTGAGCGGGCTGCACGGGCTCTCGGGCGTGCTGATGGCGCTGCTGCGCCGCCAGACCACGGGTAGGGGCGACTATATCGATGTCAGCATGCACGAGGCGCTGATGGCCTCCTGCGCCAACGTCGTCGGCTCGGCCTTCACCGACGGCACGCAGCCCGACGTGAAGAACCAGCGCACGACCGGTGGCTCGGCCTTCTATCGGGTCTACGACACCGCCGACGGCCGTCAGCTGGTGCTGGCCGGCCAGGAGGTGAAGTTCATCCGCAATCTTCTGACGGCGCTCGGCAAGCCCGAATTCATCGACCTCTGCGAATGGCCGGGCGTCCATCAGAAGCCGGTGATGGAGTTCCTGGCTGCGACCTTCCGCGGCAAGCCGTTGGCGCACTGGATGAAGTGGCTCGACACGCTCGACATCTGCTACGGGCCGGTCAACACCCTGCCCGAGGCGATCGCCGATCCCAACCTCGTGAAGCGCGGCGCCATCGTCGTCGGCGACGATGGGCGCAAGCACCTGGCGCCGGTCGTGCGCTTCAAGGACGAGCCGTCACGGCCGCTCTATCGCGAGCCGCTGCTCGGCGAGCATACGCGCGAGATCCTGGGCGGCTCGGGAGGCTGAGGCGGTGGTCGCGAAGCGAGGCCCCTGGAGCATCCTCGCCGCGCGCGAGGTCTACGACAACCGCTGGATTCGGGTGACCCACCAGGACGTCATCACCCCGAGCGGCGCGCCCGGCATCTACGGCACCATCCACTACAAGAGCCGCGCGCTTGGCATCGTGGCGGTCGATGCCGAGCGGCACACCTATCTCGTCGGTCAGTACCGCTTCGCGCTCGACGCCTACAGCTGGGAGATCCCGGAAGGCGGCGGCCCGCTCGATGTCGATTTCCTCGAATCGGCCAAGCGCGAGCTGCGCGAGGAGACCGGCCTCAGCGCGCGGCGCTGGCACAAGCTCTTCGAAACCGACCTCTCCAACTCGGTGAACGACGAAAGCGCCATCGCCTTTCTCGCCTGCGGCCTGGAGCAGGGCGAGGCCGCGCCGGATTCGACCGAGGAGCTCGTGGTGCGCCGCGTGCCGCTGGCCGAAGCCTTCCGCATGGTCGAGGCGGGCGAGATCCGCGACGCCATCAGCATCATGTCCCTGCAAGCCGTCGAGTTGCTCGCGCTCAAGGGCCGCCTCGATCCGCTGTTGAAGTAGAGTTGTCATCCC
>JADHLS010000401.1 GCA_016780605.1 Reyranella sp. | reverse complement strand
GCGGCATGGGGCTGATGCTGATCAGCCACAACCTGCACCTGGTCTCGTCGTTCTGCGACCGCGTGCTGGTGATGTATGCCGGCCAGGTGGTGGAGACCTGCGTGGCCGCGAACCTTTCCGAGGCGAAGCACCCCTATACGCGCGGCCTGCTCGCCGCCCTGCCTCAGCTAGGCAACCGCCGGGCCGAGCTGCCGCAATTGCAGCGCGACCCGGCCTGGCTGGCCGACCTCGCATGATCACGCTCGACGACGTCACCATCACCTACGGGAGCGGCTCCCGCGCCATGGTGGCGGTTCGCGACTTCACGCTCGCCGTCCCCGAAGGCGAGGCCGTCGGGCTGGTGGGCGAATCCGGATCGGGAAAGTCGACGGTGTTGCGCGCCATCGCCGGGCTGATTCCGTATGCGGCGGGAGAGATCACCCTGGCCGGCGTGCGGGTCGGCCGACGCCGCGCGACGGCGCAGCGCAAGATGGCACAGATGGTGTTCCAGGACCCGTACGGCTCGTTGCACCCGAACCAGACGGTGGACCAGATCCTCGCCATGCCCATCGCCATCCATCGGCTCGACCGCGGCGAGGCGCGCATCGCCAGGGCGCTGGCCGAAGTCGGCCTGGGCCGGGAGCATCGCTATCGCTATCCGCACCAGCTTTCCGGCGGCCAGCGCCAGCGCGTCGCCATCGCCCGCGCCCTGATCCTGGAGCCGCAGATCCTGCTGCTCGACGAGCCCACCAGCGCGCTCGACGTCTCGGTGCAGGCGGAGATCCTCAACCTGCTCTCCCGCCTGCGCCGCGATCATGGACTGACCATGCTGATGGTCAGCCACGACCTCGCAGTCATCGCCCATCTCTGCGAGCGTATTGGCGTGATGAGCCGCGGCGAGTTGCTGGAGATCACCAGCGCGACCGCCATGGCGAACAACCAGGTGACGCACGACTACACGCGCCAGCTCCTGCGCTCCAACGCCGGCTTCGACCGCAGCAGCATCTCCAGCGGCGAACTGGACGTGGCGGCGGGTTAGGCCAAGAACACAATTCCGTCCGCGATCGGTGAAGCCGGTTGGCTATCTGAGGGCGGCTGCCAGGGCACGTCCGGCTTCCAGCACGTGGCCGGCCAGAAGTTCGCAGGCAAGGTCGACTTGTTTCGCTTCGACCGCTCTTAGGATCGCACGGTGCTCGTCATCCGATCGGGGTTGCCAGCCGAGCGTTTGCCACGTTGCAAACAGATGGCGGGCGCTCGTCTTGTGCAAATCCGCGATACTGGCCATGAGACGAGGCAAGTGACACGGCGAGGTGATTGCTTCGTGAAAGCGGCGATTGGCTGCTTCCCACTCCGCCACCTCGGACTGTCCGACACAGCTCTCCAGCGCCTCGCGGGCGCGGGCAATGTCGGCAGGCAGCAGCTTTGGCAGGGCGTGCCGCAAGGCGAGCGTCTCGAGCGCCGCGCGCATTTCGGCCACTTCCATCACATCAGCCGCAGCCAGGCTGGCGACGCGCACGCCGCGACGCGGCTCGGTGACGACCAGGCCCTGTGCATCAAGGCGGCGGAACGCCTCGCGCACGGGCACATGGCTTGCCCGGAAGGCCAGCGCGACTTGATCCTGCCGCAACCGTTCCCCCGGACGCAGCGCTCCGGACACGATCTGGCCGGCGAGCGCGCGCGCGATCTGCCCCGCCAGGGAACGGTCGTCGTCGATTGACTCTTGCGTCTTGTCAGCCATAAATTATAGATAATCTATTATCTATTAGTTGTCCCAAGAAACCACAAGTGCCGGCCACAACCACATGAGTGATCGGGTTGAGCAACGTCTAGCAGAACTGGGCATAGCCTTGCCTCGACCCCCATGGGCGATCGGCAATTTTGCCTACGGGATCGAGCATGGCGGTTTTCTCCACCTTTCCGGGACGTACGGTACCGCCGCTGGCGATGACGACGCGGATTTCCCTCCGGTCGTCGGCAAGGTCGGCGCCGACATCTCGATCGAAGACGGGTACAAGTCTGCCCGCTTGATGGCGATCAATCATCTCGCCATGGCCAAAGCCGTCGTCGGAAATCTCGACCGGATCGCGCGGGTCATTCGCCTGCTTGGCTTGGTCAACGCCGGGCCCGGCTTCCGCGACGCAGCCAAAGTTCTCGACGGCGCATCCGACTTGCTGATCGACGTGTTCGGGGAGAACCACGGTCGACATGCGCGATCGGCTCTCTATCAGCACGAGCTCGCCCGCAATGCTCCGGTTGCGGGTGAGCTCACCTTGGCCATGGCGCCGGCGTGATGCCCGGTCGTCCTCGTCCTCGCCCTGCGCGACTGCAGCATGTTGCCGGTATTGGCGTCGATCGGATGGGGTCGATTGCCGACGCCTCCGGGCACGACTTCCTCCGACTTGAGAACCTCGATACCGACGTGCCGCCCGATCCCGAGGTCGTAGCGCGCACGCGCGAAGCGGCAGCCGAGGACTCGGCGAACAGTTACCTGCCATTTGTCGGGCAGGATCAGTTGCGGGACGCTGCCGCACGACACGTTTCCGAGTTGTCAGGCGTGGCCTATAGCGGCACGCGCAACTGCGTCATCGCTGCCGGCGGCCTCTCGGGCATCCTGAATGCTCTTCTGGCCACCGTGGAGGTTGCGGACGAGGTGATCGTAACGGACCCCACCTATGCCGGGCTGCTGAACAGGGTGCGCTTGGCTGGTGGCGTTCCGCGACAGGTTCCGTTCCGTTTCACCCCCGGCGCCGAGTGGCGTCTCGATCGGGAGGCGTTGCGCGCCGCTGTCGGCCCGCGGACTCGGTCAATGCTGCTGATGTCGCCGTCGATGCCCAGCGGCGGGATGCTCGATGCCGACGATTGGGCGCTGGTCGCCGAGCTTTGCGCGCGCCATGACCTGCTGCTGATTCTGGATAGCGCCATGGAGCGTCTTCTGTTTGACGACCGGCGGGTAATCCACCCGGCCGGCCTTCCGGGTATGGCCGAACGGACCATCGTCGTTGGCGCGGCCTCCAAGGAATTACGCATGATCGGCTGGCGTGTGGGCTGGACCGTGGCGCCCGAGTGGCTGATGCCCGACCTGGTTGCAGTGTCGCTCGCCAATGTCGTGGTGCCGGTCGGCATCGCCCAATCGGCGGCGGCGGTGGCGTTGGGACGCTCGCGCGAGACCCTGCCGGCCTATGTCGCGGAGTTGCAGCGCCGGCGCGACACGGTCGCGGAGGAATTGCGCGGCCTGCCGTTCGGAATGCCTGCTGGCGGCTGGTCCCTGCTGTTGCGTGTGTCGGACTACGGACTGGACGGTGCGGCGATGTCGGATCGATTGCTTGAACACGGCGTGTGCGCAACGGGAATGGCCGGGTGGGGCGTGGCGCACGGGGCAGACTACATCCGTTTCGTATTCGCCAATGAGCCCGTCGATCGGCTGCGCGGTCTCGGTGCGCGCGTGCGGTCGGCGCTCGGCATATGACTGAACCCGCATCGCGCTTGCTGCCAGCCTGGCGTGCGGAGCGGCCATGGCTTGCCGATGCGCTGGTCTGCGACGGCCTGCTGCCCTGGGCGAACCACTTCCTGCCGCCCGGCGCGAACCTCGCGGCACAGCTACGGCGTTTCCGGGAGGCAGGCGGCGTGGATCATGTCTCGCTCACTGCTGCTGCCGGCAACGAGGGACCGGTCGAGGCGATGGCGAGGCTGGGTTTCCTGCGCCGCGAACTGGGACAACACGCCGCCTGGATTCGTGTCGCCGAAGACGAAGCGGCGATCCGCAAGGCCAAGAGCGACGGCTTGATGTCGGTGTCGTTCCACTTCCAGACCGCAACGCCGTTTACATCGAGCCTTGATCTTGTCGAGGCGTTCAAGGGTGCCGGCATTGTCCGCGCAATCCTTGCCTACAACGAAGGCAATGCCTTTGCCGATGGATGCCATGAGGCGCGTAATGGCGGCCTGACGCACTATGGACACCAGCTGATCGCGCGGATGGACGGGGTCGGGATGGTCGTGGATCTCAGCCATTGCGGAGCGTGGACATCGTTCGACGTCATGGAGGCGCCGCTTCGACGCCCGCCGATATTCTCTCATTCCAACGCACGCGCCTTGTTCGACCACGAGCGCAATATTACCGACGAGCAGATCAAGGCCTGCGCCGCGCGCGGCGGATATGTCGGGGTCAACGGCGTCGGCATGTTCCTCGGCGCCAGCGGCCCGCATATTCCCGAGGCGATGGCCACCCACGTGGCCCATATCGCATCGCTGGCGGGCCCCGAGCGCGTCGGCATTGGGCTCGACTTCATGTTCCTGGAAGGCAGCGACTACGGGTTCTTCCACGCAGCGCGAGGCCGCTGGCCGCGTGGGTACCCCGAGCCGCCCTGGGACTTCTTCCAGCCGGAGCAATTCGGCGACCTGGTGCGCGCGCTCGAGGCAAAGGGTTTCGCCCGCAAGGAACTCGTGGGCGTGCTGGGTGAAAATTATCTGCGCTTGGCCGCAAAGACGGGGAGCCGTGTCATGTTGAACAGGCGCGCTTTGTTTGCGGGCATCGCTGTATCCGTCGCACGACCGGGCTGGACAGCCGAACCGTTGGAGATCCTGACTGCTGATGTACGCCCGCTTTCGATCGCTGACGGGCCACGCCGCGGGATCGTCCTCGATATCGTGCAGGACGCATTGCGGGCAATCGGTCAAGAGGCCCGCTTTACCTTCCTGCCTTTCGCGGAGGCTCTTCAACGAACACAGGCACAGCCGGGCGCACTGATGGCCCCGCTCGCGCGGTCTCCGCAGCGCGAGAGCGCCTTTGCCTGGATCGCCAAGGTCGTCGACGTACCGCAGGCGATGGGAACAGTGGCTGGCAAGCCGACTGTCGACCTCGACGCCGCTCGCCATCTCGCGCGGGTCGGCGTGGTCAAGGCCGGTGTCCAGGAAAGCTTTCTTCGCGACAAGGGATTTGCCAACCTGATCCCGTTCAGCAGCGCGCGCGAGATCGCGCAGGCGCTTGCCGAGGGGCAGGTCGACGCCTGGTACAGCACGGCGACCGAAATCGTCTTGCAGTTCGAAGTCATCGGCCATCCCGGAGGAGTGCGGGTCGGGCCGACGATCCAGACGGTCCCTGTCTGGCTCGCCGGCAACAGGGACACGGCACGGATCCCGGTCGACAGGATACGCTCGGCACTGACGGAACTTGAGCGTTCCGGCTCGATCGACCGTACCTTCCGGGCTTACGTACCGGCGTGATGCCGCGAACCGGGACGATTAGTCAGCAAATACCGTCGGACGATCGCAAGCGCTCGATGAAGGCGCAGTTGAGTTTTTGCAGGCAGCTGCTGAGCGTGTCTGTCGGAGCACTGGATGCTGGATGGCGCTGGTGCGATAAATTTCACCATGAAACGCAGCGACGCGCTTAAAAGGCTGGCAGCTTTGAGGCCCGAGCTGGATAAGCTCGGGGTCAAATCACTGTCCCTCTTCGGCTTGGTTGCCCGCGGAAGGGCTCGTCGCGATAGCGATATCGACTTGCTGGTCGAGTTTCATCACACGCCAGACCTCATCGAGTTTGCCGGCGTCAAGTTGCGGCTCGAAGAGCTTCTTGGCTGCCGCGTCGATCTAGTGACGCGTGGCGGCATCCGTCCGGAGTTGCGCCGACGGATTCTCAAAGAGGCAGTTCGTGCCGCCTAGGGATTGGCGGCTGCGCATCAAAGACATCGAGCAATCGGGCAACACCGCGTCGACGACCCAGAAAGTGACGGGCGTCCAGGCGAGCCAG
>JADHLS010000400.1 GCA_016780605.1 Reyranella sp. | reverse complement strand
AGGGATCAAGTTTCTGGTTGGTGACCGATCAAGTGAGGGCCAGGAACCGTCGGGCATTGTTGAACAAAATGCTGTCCAGATCGGGCTCACTGAGGCCGAGATTGCCCGCCCGGCGGGCTGGCTTTCGATCCATGATCGAGAACGGATAGTCGCTGCCCACCATGAGCTGGCTGATGCCGTACGAATCGATCAGGAACCGCAGCGCCGTCTCGTCATAGACCAGCGTGTCGTAGAACAGCTTGCGCGCGATCGACCGCGGCTCGTCCATGGCGGCCTTGATCGGCGCCATCGCCGACCAGGCATGCTGCATGCGCGGCAGCACCTGCCCAAAGGCGCCGCCACCGTGGCTGAAACCGATGCGCAGGCTCGGATGGCGCTTCATCAGGCCGCCGGTGATCACCGAGGCGATGGCGAGCGCGGTCTCGCAAGGGAAGGCCACGACCTGCTCGAGATTCGCCGGCCCGACCAACCGGTCCATGCCGGCCGGCCGCAGCGGATGAACGAAGATCGCAGCCCCCAGCGCCTCGGCCGCGGCAAAGAACGGCTCGAGCGAAGGATGGCCCAGCGCCACGCCGTTGACGTTGGTCGCGATCTCAACACCCTTGAGGCCGAGCTGTCGCACGGCGTGCTCCAGTTCGCGCTGGGCGGCATCCATGTCCTGCAGCGGCACCATGCTGAGCCCATGGAAGCGGTCGGGCGCCGCGCCCACCATCTCGGCAATGGTCTCGTTGACATGGCGTGCCAGCAGCGAGGCCGGTCCGGCCGGCAGCCAGTATGAGAGCAACTCCGGCATCGGCGACAGCACCTGCATGCCGACATCCATGCCCGGCATGTCCGCCGTGCGCCGCAGGACGTCCCAGCAGGCGTCGGTGATGGCGCGATAGTTCTTGCCGCTGATGATCACCTGGGCATGGCAGGCCTCGGTGTGCTTGATCGACGGCCAGGGCAGGCCAGCGAATTCGGGCCGTTCGTCCGGCAGGTGCGCCGGCACGACATGGGTATGCACGTCGATGGCGCAGCAGGGCCCGCTCATTGCTGGCTCTGCGGCACCTTCAGCCGCAACCCGTCGAGCGCGTCGGTGACCTGCAGCTGGCACGACAGGCGCGAGTTCGGCTGCACGTGCGGGCAGAACTCCAGCATCGACTGCTCGCTGCTGTCCTTGGCCGGCAGGCGGTCGAACCAGTCGTCGGGCACGTAGACCATGCAGGTGGCACATGAGCAGGCGCCGCCGCAATCGGCATCGATGCCGACAATGCCGTTGCGCACCGCGCCCTCCATTATCGACTGGCCGTTGGCGATGTCGATAGCGCGCTTGGTGCCGTCGGGTTCCTCGAAAACGATCTTGGCCATTGCCTGTCCTTAGTTCCTCATGTCTTTCATTGCCACGCTCTCGTTGCAGAGTCGCGACGGATCGATCCTGGCACGCTCGGCGATGAGCTGCTTGGACATCATGAACTCCGGCGCGCGATTGACCGCGTCGACAGCGATCAGCGTTCCCTCGCGCAGATAGAACACGGCGAAGGAGCGGCCAATATCGGGATTGCCGCGCACCACGGCCTGGTCGTGGCCGGCAGACAATCCCGCCATCTGCATCTTCACGTCGTACTGGTCGGACCAGAACCACGGCACCTGAACGGCCGGTGGCTTCTTCCCGCAAATTGCTGCCGCGGCGATGCGCGCCTGTTCCAGCGCGTTATGGACCGATTCCAGGCGCAGGCGGCGGCCGGCCAGCTCGTGATGCTGGCTGGTGCAGTCGCCGATGGCAAAGATCGATGCGTCGTCGGTGCGACACTCGGCGTCGACCACAATGCCGTCCTCGACTGCCAGCCCAGCCTCGCGCGCGAGCTCGACATTCGGCACCGCGCCCGCGCCAACGACGACGATGTCGGCATCGTATTGGGCGTCCTCGCAGACGACCCGCCTGCCGTCCAAGCCGCGCACCATGGCACCGGTGCGGATGGTCACTCCCTCTTCGCCATGCAGCCGGGCATAGAAGTTCGACACGACAGGTCCGACGCCGCGTGCCATGAGGCGCGGCGCCTGCTCCAGCACGGTCACGCCGACCCCGAGCTTCACCGCGACGGCCGCCAGCTCCAGCCCGATATAACCGCCGCCGATCACCACCAGCGACTTAGCCAACGCCACGCGTGCCCGCAGCGCCTCGACGTCGGCGATGTTGCGCAGATAGAGCGCGCCTGGCAGGGGCAGCTCGCGCGGCCGGCTGCCGGTGGCCAGCACCAGGGTCGAGTAGGGGAGCCGCGAGCCGTCGCCCAGGATGACGGCCCGGCCCGCCCGGTCGATGCGCTGGGCCCGCTGGCCCAGCAGCAGGCGGCTGCCGGCTTTTTCGTAGAAGGCGGCCGGCTTTACGTACAGCCGGTCGAGGGCCAGCTCGCCCGCCAGGAACTTCTTGGAGAGTGGTGGCCGCTGGTAGGGCAGGTGAGGTTCGTCGCCCACCAGGCAGATCTCGCCCTGGAAGCCGTCCTGGGCCAAGCTGGCCATGAGCTGGCTGGCGGCCTGTCCCGCCCCGATGATCACCAGTGGATCAGCCATCGCGGTCAAAATCTAACGTTTGTTCGGTATTGTTGTTGCCCCGGAAATGCGCCAGAGTCCAGGCATTGAAAAGACGAAGGAGGAAATCATGGACACCATCCTGACCACTCCGCAGATGGTCGTCGAGGATCCTCAGAGGCACCTGTTCCGCGTGTCGCGGCGCGCCTTCACGGATCCGGCGGTGCTGGAGGCCGAGCGGCGTAACATTTTCGATCACTGCTGGCTCTATCTCGGCCATTCCTCCGAGATCGCCAACGATTGCGACTTCATCACCCGCAATGTCGGCGGTCGCGAGCTGATCTTCAATCGCGACCGCGCCGGCGCGGTGCACGCCTTCCTGAACACCTGCCCGCATCGCGGCGCCATGGTGGTGCGCGAGAAGAAGGGCAACGCGCTGTCGTTTCGCTGCTTCTATCACGGCTGGTCGTTCAACGTGAACGGCCGCTTCGCCTCGCGCTTCGATGAAGGCAACTACGGCAAGGAACATTACGGCGGAGGCTGCGCCGATCTCGCCCAGGTGCCGCGGCTGGAAAGCTATCGCGACTTCTGGTTCGTGAACTTCGACCGCAACGCCATGTCGCTCGCCGACTATCTCGCCGGCGCCAAGGAATACATCGACCTGGTGGCCGACCAGGCCGAGGCCGGCATGGAAATCGTGGGGTCGGGCCAGCAATACGTCATCAACGCCAACTGGAAGCTTCTGGCCGAGAACAGCATCGATGCTTTTCACGGCTTCCCGGTGCACAGCACCTACTTCGACTACCTGAAGAACATCGGCAGCCTGCGCATGGACTCCGTCGGCTCGGAGTTTACGGCGCGCGGCATGACCAACCTTGGCAATGGCCATGCCGTGATCGAGTACGCCTCGCCGTGGGGTCGTCCGATCGCCCGCTGGGTGCCGTCATGGGGCGAGGACAAGCGCGAGCAAGTCGAGCGGCTGCGCAAGAACCTGATCCAGCGCTTCGGCGAGGAGCGCGGGCTGCGCATCGCCGAGTTCAGCCGCAACATGCTGATCTTCCCCAACCTGGTGATCAACGACATCATGGCGATCACCGTCCGCACCTTCATGCCCGACGCGCCCGACAAGATGACGGTGAGCGCCTGGGCGCTGGGCGCGCGCGACGAGGACCACGAGCTGCGCAAGCTCCGCCTGTTCAACTTCCTGGAGTTTTTGGGCCCGGGCGGTTTCGCCACGCCCGACGACCAGGAGGCGCTGGAGAATTGCCAGCGCGGCTACCGCAACCTGCGCGAGGCGGGCTGGAACGACATCTCCAAGGGCATGCCGCGCCAGGGACCGCCGATGAACGACGACGAGGAGCAGATGCGCTGCTTCTGGCGCCAGTGGCGCGATCGCATGGGGAGCGTGCCATGAACGGCGACGTCGGCCTTGGCGGCCTGCAGCGCGATGCCGGCCTGCGCGCCCGCATCGAGGACTTCCTCTATCTCGAGGCCGACCTCCTGGACGAATGGCGCATCGAGGAGTGGTTTGCCCTGTTCGCCGAAGGCGCCACCTACGAAGTGCCGCCGACCGGCGAGGCCGACGAGACCGACCCGGCGACGTCGCTGTTCTACATCGCCGACGACTACGTGCGCCTGCGCGAGCGGGTCGGGCGGCTCACCAAGAAGGAGGCGCACTCGGAGTTCCCGCGCTCGCGCCAGCGCCACATGATCAGCAATGTGCGCATCACCGGCATGAATGCCGGCGTGGCCGACGTCACCTGCAATTTCGTGACCTACCGGGCCAAGCGCGGCGTGGTCGACACCTACTACGGCAAGCACCTCTACCGCATCGACTGCCATGCCGAGCCCTTCCGCATCAAATCCAAGCGCTCGGTGCTGGGGATGGACATGCTTTATCCGGGAAAGCTGACTATCATCATCTGATGCAGACCGAGGGCCAGACGGCGGAAGGCAGGATCACCAAGGCTGAGAGGACGCGGGCGCGACTGATCGAGGTGGCCACCCGTCTGTTCCAGGAGCACGGCACCGCCGAGGTGACCGTCCGGCGCATTGCGGCCGCCGCCAAGATCGAGGCTGGCAGCATCTATTATCACTTCTCCTCGCGCGACGAGATCCTGCGCGCGGTGCTGGAGCGCGGCGTCGGCGATGCCCGCGACGAGGTCCTGGCCGCGATTGCCGAGGCGGGCGCCGACAGCTCGCCGCTGGTCCGCCTGCGGGCGGCCCTGGCGGCGCATCTCAAGTACACACTTCGGCACCACTTCTCGTCGCGCCTTAAGGCGATCCGCCACCTGCCCAAGCGGCTCCGCGACCATCACATGCAGCAGGAGCGCGACTATGCCGCGATCTTCGCCGGCCTGTTGCGCGAGGCCCAGCGCAAGGGTCTGCTGCGCGGCGGCTTCGATGCCTCGGTGGTGCGCATGCTCGTCATGGGGGCGCTGACCTGGGTCGCCGAATGGTACGACCCCAAGGGCCCGCTCAGCCCCGACGAGATCACCGACGAGCTGATGGGCATCCTGACCAAGGGGATCGTGAAGTAACTCAGAGCGTCGCGCCGCTCTTCGGTTCCCAGGCCCAGTAGCGTGCAACGGCGCCGGCGTCGACGCGCAGGTCGGTGCCGGTGATCATCGACGAGTCATCGGAAGCCAGGAACACCGCGGCGCGGCCATAGTCCGACGGCAGCGGCAGCTTCTTCATCGGGATGCCTTCGCGGAAGGGCTTCATGACGCGATCGATGCCGTCGGGCTTCTTCACTGTACGGCCCCAGCGTGCGGCGCGCTCGAAGGACTCCGACGGGTCGGTCGCGGTCGGCGTCAGGCTGTTGACGCGGATCCCGTGGCCCACCAGTTCCATCGCCGCCGAGCGGGTGAAGTTCAGGAGACCGCACTTCGAGGTCGAGTAGGCGATGTTGCCCGGCTCGCCCTGGTGGCCCGCCGTCGACACGATGTTGATGATGGCGCCGCCCCTGCCCAGCATCGCCTGCGCAGCGTACTTGGTGAACAGGAACGCGCCGCCCAGGATCACGCCGCTCTGTTTCCTGAACTCGTCGTAGGACATGTCGAGCACGCCCTTCTTGTTGAAGAAAGCGGCGTTGTTCACGAGGATGTCGATGCGGCCGAACTCCTTCAGTGCTGCCTCGATCACGGCCTTCACCTGCGCTTCGTCCGTAACGTCACACACCAGCCCGAGCGCGCGGCCACCGGTCTTCTTGATGTAGTTC
>JADHLS010000399.1 GCA_016780605.1 Reyranella sp. | reverse complement strand
GCCGTGGCTGCGATAGGTGGCGAAAACCAGATCGTCAGGTTTCAGGGCATCGCAGACGCCCACCGCGACGGCCTCCTGGCCGATCGACAGATGGACGGGGCTCTGGATCTTGTCGGACGGATAGAGATCGATGATCCGTTCCTCGACCAGCCTGATCAGCAGCGCCGTGCGGAACAGCCGGCGATAGATCGCTTCATCCTTCACTAATAGACGCTCCCCGGCATTGGGCCCGGCCGCCGACTGCTAACGGAGGCCGCGCCATCTGGCAATTGCTCAAAAGGCGCGGCTTTGGCCGCCGTCCACGGTGATGTTCGCCCCATTTACCAGGCTGGCCTCGCTCGAACACAGGAAGGCCACCACCGCGGCAACTTCTTCGGGAGTGCCAAGGCGGCCCAACGGGTACTCCTGGTCAACCATGCGCTGGAAACCCCGGGGATCGCGGCGCTGTTCGTCCTCGAATCCGGTGCCCGGAATATAGATGCCGCCGGGCGCCACGGAGTTGAAGGTGATGCCGTCGCGCACCAGGTACGACATCGCCGACAGCGACTTCATCAGGCCGGTCTCGGCCGCCTTGGCCATGGTGAACCACGGCCGGCCGACGCCCTCCTTGCCGCCATAGATCGAGGTGATGGTGACGACCCGCCCCCATTTGCCGCGCCGCATGTGCGGCAGGGCACGTCGCGTGAAGCGCACCGCGGCCATGGCGTTCTTCTCGTACACCTCGCCCCACACCCTGAGGTCGGTGTCCTCGACGATCTCCTTGCCCCAGCGCCCGCCGCCGCCGACGTTGTTCACCAGGATCTGCACACCGCCCCATTCGCGATCGACCTCATCCATGACCCGATCGGCGGCCGCCGGATCGAGCAGGTCGGCAGCCACGGCCAGGACCTTCACGCCGGTCGGCTTGAGCTCGGCGATCGCCGCGTCCAGCCGCTCCTTCGAGCGCGAGCAGATCGCGACGTGGCAGCCCTCCTGGGCGAGCCGCTTGGCCGAAGCGAGGCCTATCCCGTGACTGCCGCCGGTCACCAGGGCGAACTTCCCGGAGAGCCCGAGATTCATTGGACCGCGGGCCTCCAGGCCCGCATCTCATGAGCGGGCTTGGAGGCCCGCGGTCCAATGAGGTTCATGTCAGAACGGCCCCCGGAAGCGACGCTCGTGGCTGAAGAAGTCCTCGCCGTCGAGGTTGGCCGCTTGCAGCCCGAGCATGTCCTCGACCTCGCGCACGATGGTCCGGGCATTGGGATAGAATTCGTTCTCGAGCTCGCGCACCACCGGTGCCGGCACCTGGGCGAAGCCGATACGCTTCACCGGCGCCTTCAGCGTGCCGAAGCACTTCTCATGGATGCGCGCCGACAGCTCGGCGCTGAAGCCGCTGTCGACCCAATCGCAGTCGGCGACGATGCAGCGGCCGGTACGATTGACCGACTCCACGATCAGACCCTCATCGAGCGGCGAGAGCGTGCGCGGGTCGACGATCTCCAGCGATACGCCGCGCTTGGCCAGGATGTCGGCGGCCAGCCGGGCCTCGACGTTCATCCACGACAGGCCGACGATGGTGACGTCCTTGCCCGGCCGCAGGATGCGCCCGACGCCCAGCGGGATCTCGTAGGGCTCCTCGGGCACGTCTTCTTCGCCCCAGTAGAGCCAGCGATGCTCGAAGCAGATCACCGGATTGTCGTCGCGGATCGCCGCGGTCAGCATGCCCTTCATGTCCGAGGGCGTGGTCGGGGCGATCACCTTCAGGCCGGGAATATGGGTGAAATTCGAGAACAGGCTCTTGGAGTGCTGCGCCCCCTGCCCCCAGCCACGGCCGATCACGGCGCGCACGACCAGCGGGACCTTGAGCTTGCCGCCCGTCGAATAGGTGTAGTTCGACACCATGTTGATCAGCTGGTTGGTCGCCAGGATCATGAAGTCGACGCGGATATGGACATGGATCGGCCGCAAGCCGCGGATCGCGGCCCCCAGGCCGAAGCCTGTCATGCAGTCCTCCGAGATCGGCGTGTCGAAGCAGCGCTCCTTGCCGAACTTCTCGCGAATACCCTTGGTCGTGCCGAAGATCGACGACCAGGTCGGCACGCCGATGCCGTAGACAAAGACGCGGCTGTCGCGCTCCATCTCTTGCGTCATCGCCTCGCGGATGGCGCCGGCGTAATCAAGCTTTCTCATGGAACACACCTGCGTGGAGCCGGTCCGGCGCCGGAATCGGCGCCTGCGACGCCCGCTTCACGCTCGCCTGGATGGCTCTGTCGATCTCGTCCTCCATCGCGACGATTGCGCTCTCGCCGATCTGATGCGAGGCAAGGCGCGCGCGCTGCACCTTCAGGGCATCGCGATCGATCCATTCGCGCTCAACCGTCTTCTGATCGCGATAGCCCCAGTTCCAGTCGGTGCCGATACCGACATGCTCGAGATAACGGCAGCACTTGACGTTGAGGAACGCCGGACGGCCGTCGCGATGCGCCTTGGCGGCCGCTTCCTTGGCGAGCGCATAGACGCTTTCGACGTCACCGCTGTCGTCGTCGTAGGTGTCGGCGCCGAAAGGCTTGACGGCATCCGACAGCGACTTCGACATCTGGCGCGCCTCGCGCGGCGTGTCGACGGCGTAGCCATTGTCCTCGCAGACGAACAGGACCGGGAGCTTGAAGAGCGCCGCGGCGTTGACGCTTTCCCAGAACACGCCGGCGTCGCACGCGCCGTCACCGAAGAACACCGCGGCGGTGCGACCGGTCTTGAGCTGCCGGTTGGCAAAGGCAGCGCCGACTGCGACCGGAATTTGTGTCGCCACCACGCCGCTCGACAGGATGTGGCCCTTGTCGGGCGCCGCCAGATGCATGGAGCCGCCCTTGCCCTCACCCGTTCCCGACGTCCGACCGTAGAGCTCGGAGAAGAACCGGTCGGTGTCGTGCGTCTGGGCCAGGAAGGCGGCGTGGCTGCGGTAGGAGGCGAAGACGTCGGCCTTGCCTTCGAGCCCGGCGCACACGCCGACGCAAACGAACTCCTGGCCCATCGACATGTGCATGGGCGTCCGCATCAGGTTTTCGGGGTAGTGCTTGACGATGTATTCTTCCGAACGCCGAGCCAGATAGAGGCTCTTGAACAACTGAATCGCCGTCGCTTTTGGCAGGGGCTCGCGGGCAAAATTCATCGTGACTGTCGTTGTTTTCAGGTGGTCCGGACCATAGAGACGTCGAACTCCCAAGGCAACGGCGGGGGGTCCCCAACCGGGGTGGCCTTTTGTCATCGCCTCAATTAAGTAGACCGCCACAAGAGGCAGGGCAGACAGGGGACGATGGCAGCTCGGCGGGCGCTTATTACGGGCATTACGGGAATGGTGGGCTCCCACCTCGCCGAGTTCCTGCTCGACAAGACCGACTGGGATGTCGTGGGCATGTGCCGGTGGCGCAGCCCGCTCGACAACCTGGTCAATGTCGCGCACCGCATCAACTCGGGCGACCGCATCTCGCTGCTCTACGGCGACCTGCGCGACACCATGTCGATCCAGAAGGTGGTGGCCGACGCCCGCCCCGACTACGTCTTCCACCTCGCCGCCCAGAGCTTCCCGCGCACCAGCTTCGATTCGCCGCTCGACACCATGGACACCAACGTCCAGGGCACGGTGCGCGTGCTCGATGCCCTGAAGCAGCATGCGCCCAAGGCGATCATCCATGTCTGTGCCTCGTCCGAGGTGTTCGGCCGGGTCCCGAAGGAGAAGCTGCCGATCGACGAGGAGTGCACGTTCCATCCGGCATCTCCCTACGCCATCTCCAAGGTCGGCACCGACCTGGTCGGCCGCTTCTATGCCGAGGCCTACGGCATGACGGTGATGACAACGCGCATGTTCACCCACACCGGCCCACGCCGCGGCGACGTCTTTGCCGAATCGACGTTCGCCAAGCAGATCGCGATGATCGAGCACAATCGCATCCCGCCGATCGTCAAGGTCGGCAACCTGCAATCGCTGCGCACGGTTGCCGACGTCCGCGACGCCGTGCGCGCCTACTACATGCTGGTCACCGTCAATCCGACGGCCGGCGCCTACTACAACATCGGCGGCACCCACTCCTGCACGGTCAGGGACATCCTCGACACGCTCATCTCGTTCTCACCGGCCAAGGAAGCCATCAAGGTCGAGGTCGATCCCGATCGCCTGCGGCCGATCGATGCCGATCTGCAGGTGCCGAATACCGCCAAATTCCATGCCCATACGGGCTGGAAGCCCGAGATTCCCTATGAGAAGACGCTGCGCGACCTGCTGGATTACTGGCGCACCCGCGTGTCGACCGAGGGCGACCGCTTCCTCACGCGCTGAAAGGCTGATGATCCCGAAATGCTGATGGCAATTTCCCGCACGCCGTACAGGGTGTCCTTCTTCGGCGGCGGCACGGACTATCCGGCCTGGTTCCGGCGCCACAGCGGCGCGGTGCTGTCGATGGCCATCAACAAGTATTGCTACATCGGCACCGGGTTCCTCCCGCCGTTCTTCGGCATTCGCCATCGCATCATCTGGTCGCACATCGAGGCGGTGAATGCCGCCGCCCAGATCCAGCATCCCGCGGTGCGCGCCGGCCTCGAGACCCTGGGTTACGATGACAGCGAGGGCATCGAACTGTTCCACCAAGGCGATCTCCCGGCGCGCTCGGGTATCGGCTCGAGCTCGGCCTTCGCGGTCGGGCTGATCAACGCGCTGACCGCCATGCGCGGCAAGACCCTCGATGCGCACGCGCTTGCAGTGAGCGCGATGGACCTCGAGCAGAACAAGCTCAAGGAAGCTGTAGGCTGCCAGGACCAGATCGCCAGCGCCTACGGCGGCATGAATGTCATCAAGTTCGAGCGCGACGGGTCCTTTTCCGTCACGCCGCTCGGCCTCGCCGAGGGGCAGCGCGAGAATTTCGAGAAATGGCTGATGCTGTTCTACACCGGCTCGAGCCGCCTCTCGTCCGACTACGCCAAGAAGCTGATCAACAATCTCGAAGCCAACGCCCAGCACATGAAGCGCATGCGCGAGATGGTCGAGGTCGGCGTCGAGCTAGTGCAGACCGGCAAGATGGAGAAGTTCGGCACGCTGCTGCACGAGGGCTGGGCGCTGAAGCGCGGCCTCGCCAACGGGACCAGCACCACCACCATCGATCGCATCTATGACGATGCCCAGCGCGCCGGCGCCATCGGCGGCAAGCTCCTGGGCGCGGGCGGCACCGGTTTCATGGTGTTCGTCGTGCCGCCGGAGCGGCAACCGGCCGTCGCCAAGGCGCTGTCGCACCTGATCACGGTGCCGGTCTGCACCGACTTCACGGGCTCGACGCTCGTCTATCGCAAGGAAGAGCTTTTGGGCGCCGGCGGCTCGCCGCGCTGATCCACTTATTAGGCTCCAGGGGGCAGGGATGGAAGTATTCACGACCAAGCTCGAATCGGTCCTGCTGATCAAGCCGCCGACGGTGTTCGAGGACTTTCGCGGCCACTACATCGAGACCTACAACCGCAACGCCTACTTCACGGCGGGCATCCCGATCGACTTCATCCAGGACGACATCTCGGTATCGCATCGCCACGTGCTGCGCGGCATCCACGGCGACAGCAAGACCTGGAAGCTGATCTCCTGCCTGCAGGGCAGCTTCTACATGGTGGTGGTGAACAACGACCCGAGCTCGTCGCAGTACCGGGAATGGGAGGCGTTCACCCTCTCCGACACCAACCGCCTGCAGATCCTGGTCCCGCCCAAGTTCGGCAATGGCCACGTCG
>JADHLS010000398.1 GCA_016780605.1 Reyranella sp. | reverse complement strand
CGTAGTTTCATCGACACCTTGTGATCGAGCGCATGCTCGCGGGTGATGTGGACCATGCGGATCGCCATGCGCGCCATCCGCGCGGCGTGATCCGGCACCGGGACCGGCAGTCCGCATACCGCCATGTAGGCGTCACCCACGGTCTTGATCTTCTCGATGCCGAGCTCGTGAGCGGCTTCGTCGAAGCGGCTGAACAGCCCATTTAGCAGAGACACGACCTCGGCTGGCGGCATTTCGGACGACATGGCGGTGAAGCCCACCAAGTCGGCAAAGGCCACCGTGACTTCGGCGAAGCCATCGGCGATGCCCTTTTCGCCCCCGCGCAGCCGATTGGCGATCGGCGCCGGCAGCACGTTCAGCAAGAGCTCCTCATTCTCCCGGTTCTTATTCTCGATGACGATGTTTTTCTCGCTGATCTCGTCGACCATGCCGTTGAAGGCCTGGCAGAGCTGGCCGATCTCGTCTTGCGTTCGCACCGGTACGTGGACGTTGCCCTCACCGGCAGCGAAGCGGCGTACGCCGGCCGTAAGCTCCCGCAGCGGCCCCATCAGCGAGCTCGAGAGCCAGGCAGCGGTCGCCAGCACGATCAGCAGCGCCACGCCACCCACGATCATCAGCTCCCGCTCCAGCTTGTGCACCGGAGCGAAGGCCTCCGACGAATCGACTTTGGTGATCAGCGCCCATTTGACACCCGAGACGCGAACCGGCCCCCACGAGGCCAGGACTGGCCTGCCCTGATAACCCAGGATCTCGCCGGTGCCCTCGACGCCGCCGAGAGCGGCGTGGCTCGCCGCCGTGTCGACACGCTGCTGCATGATCGGCGTGCCGTAGCGGCGAATGTCGTCGATGTCGTGCTCGGGTGTCTGGCCGCCCTTCAGCTCCTCGAAGTAGCGATCGCGGTTCTCGAAGAACAGGCGAGGACTGGAGCGAACGAGGTAGTCTGGTCCAACCAGGTAGGCCTCGCCGGTGGCGCCGAAGCCCTCGTGCTGCCAGCGCTTGCCGCCGGTGACAATGTTGTCGAGCTCATCGATCGAAAGCTGCGCCACCAGGACGCCGATGACCGCGCCGTGGTCGATCACCGGCGCGGCCATGAAGGCCTGGGGGGCGCCGTCGGCCGGCGGGTATTCGACGAAGTCCTCCAGGCAGGTCATCGACGGATCGGGCTCCTGGCCGCAGCGCGCCGCCGCCGCCGCGAGATTGGACGTACGGTACGGCCCTGCCCTAAGCGACGTGCCGAAGTCGGCCTCCTTCTCCACGCCGTAGATGACGCGGCCGCTGCGAGGATCGACCAGCATCAGGTCGGAGAAGTTCAGCGTCGCCGCCGCGGTGCGTAACAGAGGATGATAGAGCGCGTGCAGTTTGTTGTAGGTACTGTCATCGCCCGCCACATCGACCAGCTTCCGCCGATCCTTGGGATAGGGATTTTCAACGATGTACCAGTCCTGCAGGAAATAAGGAGCCGATCCGACCGGCAAAAACTCCTGCATGGGCGTTTCGGGACCGAGCAGGCGGCGGACCATGGGCATGTAAGAGCTCTCGTACCAACCCACTACCTTCTGACGGACCTCCTCGGGCACCGGCTTGGCATCGAGCTCGTCGACGGCCTCGCGGAAGCCGCGCATGGCGTCGACCACCATCTTCGATCCGGCGAGCAGGCGCATGTCGGCGCGCATCGTACGAAAGTAGATGGTGACTTGATGCGCCTTGCTTTCACGGGTCGCGGTGAGCTGATTGAAGATCGTCTGCTCCAGCCCATCGCGTGCCCGGAAATAGCCAAGCGAGCCCGTGATCAGGATCGCGACCGCGCCCAGCAGGATCAGCACGGCGAACAGCTTCGCCGCCAGGCCCCAACGTGCGGGCTTCACGGCCGCGGTCTCGGTCATGGAGGGTGCGTCAGCCCTTCTTCTGCGTGTAGGCGCCGCCCGAGTTGGCCGCGCGCACTTCTGCCGCCGACTTTGCCTTGCGCAACAGCAACAGGCGGCGCGCTTCGTCGTCGAGCATGGCGCGGGCGTTCTTGACGACCGCCGAGGCATGCGCCGGCGGGAACTTCACCGCGCCGTTCTCGTCCATGTGAAGCAGGTCGCCCGGCGCCACATCCATGCCGCCGACAGAGACCGGCACATTGACGGCCTGCACCGCCATCTCGCCATGGCCAGCCGTGACGCCGCCTAACAGCAGCTGGAAGCGTAGCTTGCGAATGGCGTCGATGTCGCGCGAAGGGCCGTTGGAGATCATGCCGACGCAGCCCACGGCCATCATCGAGCTCACCATCATCTCACCCGCCAGGCCGGCCTTGGCGTGGATCTCCGGCGGCCATTTCTGCTGGATCACCAGGATGGTCGGCTTCTTCATGGCATCGAGGGCGTCGACCACGTCCATGAAGGACAACCGGCCGGCAAAATTGGGATCGGGCAGTCCGTAGACGCAGGTCACCGCGTAGCCGACGATCGGCCCCATCTCGGGATAGAGGCAGCGGATCGAGCTGTCAGTGTACCAATTTTCGGTCCACGGATTGTAGAGGCCGAGACACAGCGGATTCTTCGGGTAGGTGGCCACCACGTTGGTGATGGTGGGCGTGTCGATCTTGCGCAGCTCGGCGAAAATGTCGTCGGACAGCGTCACGGTCGTATCGGGCATTTGACGTCTTTCCCCTGTGGTCGATTGTCCGTTCTTGCGCGAATGGCAGCCGGCGGCAAGGCCCGCGGTCAGGGCACGAAGACCATGAAAACGAATACCGCAAACAGCACGAGATGCACGAAGCCCGGCAGGATGTTGGTCCGCCCACCGCCGAAGGTGACCAGGCTGATGGCGAAGGTCAGCACCAGCAGCACCGTGTCGGGCATGTCGACGCCAAGCTCGAGGGGCTGTCCGAGCGCGATTGCCAGCACCGAGACCGCCGGAATGGTGAGGCCGATGGTGGCGAGCGAAGAGCCCAGCGCCAGGTTGAGGCTCTTCTGCAGCTCATTGCGGCGCGCCGCACGCAACGCAGCCACTGTCTCGGGCAGCAGCACCAGCAGCGCGACCAGGAGGCCGACCGCCTCGTTGGGGGCATCGAACCGCTCGACGACCTCCTCGATCGAGGTTGACACCCCCTTGGCCAGCAGCACGACGGCGACCAGCCCGACGAGCAGCAGGATGATGCTTTCCCACAGCTGGCGCGGGCCGGGCAGGGTCGCGTGATCTTCGGCCGCGCCGCCGAGATCGGACAGGAAGTAGTCGCGGTGGCGCACGGTCTGGACATAGAGGAAGACGCCGTAGAGCACGATCGTCACCAGGCTCACGAAAGCGAGCTGCGACGAGCTGTAGAACGGCCCGGGCACGCTGGTCGTCCATGTCGGCAGGATCAGCGTCAAGGTGGCGAGCGGAATCAGCACCACCAGGTAGGCGCTGGCGCCAGGCAGCCGGAAGCCCTGCTCGCCATAGCGCAGGCCGCCCAGGATCAGGCAGAGCCCGACCACGCCGTTGCACACCACCATGATCACGGAGAACACCGTCTCGCGCGCCAGCGATGGATTGCCCTTGCCAGCCAGCATGATCGACAGGATGAGCGCGACCTCGATCACGGTGACGGCAACCGTCAGCACCAGCGTGCCGTAAGGCTCGCCGGTGCGGTGGGCAATGACGTCCGCGTGATAAACACAGGCGAACACCACGGCCATCAAGACGACCAGCTCGAACGCCGCGACTGCCAGCCCGAGCGTCGACACCGACGCGCTGAACCAGGAGGCCACGACGGCAACAACGAGACCAGCTAGCGGCAAGGCCCGCCAGGCAAATCCTCGAATTCCCGATGCCATCGTCCTGCCCCGCTGCACAGATGATGACACCCGTATAGCAAGCCACGCGGCGGAAGCGAGGCTGCCAAAGCAGAAAGTACTGGATCGCACACCAACGGAACTCGGCGCGAACGGAACTCAGCGCGAAAAGATGCGTCAAACTGGCGTCGCGTGTGCGCCGCGCCGTCGCCGGCGCACCGTCAACCAAGCCAAAGGCAAACTCGAGAACGACCAGCAGTCGATCACCATCGACACCAACGACCAGCTCTTCCAGGCGAAGTCCTATCGCCACATCATCGTCGCCTAGCGCAACGGCGCGCCGGTCAAGCTGCAGGACGTCGCCGCAGTGATCGACGCCACCGAGGCGCCGCGCTATGGCGCCTGGTACGACGGCAAGCGCGGCGAACTGTTGTTGATCTTCCGCCAACCGGGCGCCAACACCGTCGAGATCGTTCGACCGGACCAAGTCCATGATGCCGCGCCTGCTGGCCTCGGTGCCGCAGTCGGTGCATGTCGAGCTGGTGTCCGACCGCTCGCAGTCGATCCGCGATTCGATGTCCGACGTCGAGTTCACGCTGATCCTCACCGTTGGCCCAGTGGCGATCGTGATCTTCATCTTCCTGCGTCGCCTGGGATCACCATCATCCCGTCGATCACCGTGCCGCCCGCCCTGATCGGCGCGTTCGGCGTCATATACGTGGCGGGCTATAGCATCGACTCTGCGCTTCCGGCCGATCATGATGACGACCTTCGCCACCATCGGCGGCGGCCTGCCGCTTGCCATCGGCCAAGGGGCGGGCTCGGAGCTCCGTCGGCCGCTCGGCATCGCCATCGTCGTCGGATTGCTGGTCTCGCAGTGGCTCACGCTCTACACGACGCCGGTCATTTACCTCTATCTCGACCGTTTCGCCCATTGGCTGAGCGGCAAGCGCCGTCAGCCCGGGCGGGTTCCGGAGGTCGTGCCGGCGGCGGCCGGATCGCCGTCGCAGGCCGCACTCGCGCCGCGGACTGAGCGGACAGTGTCGAACCGCCACGAACAGGAAGAGTATCTGGAGCAGGAAGAGGGCGAGCGCGAGCGCGCCGGACGGCGCAACAGCCTGATCGCGCTGCTTGTTTTGGTGGTGCTGGTCGTTGCAGGTCTCATTCTGGCCGATCGGCTGCGCAGCGTGTCCGCTCTGCAGGATTGCCTGACGAGCCGCGCGACCAACTGCGCCGAGGCAGCGCCGGCGGCCACACATTGAGTGTGCTGATCTGCAAATATCGACGCGGTTGATGCATTTTTTGGCAGCGCAAGCATCGCGCGAAGTCGGTAGACTGGTCCCGCTTTCGCCGACGGGGGCCGGTCGGAATGAAGAGAGGGTTGCTTACCAAGGCAAGTGCGGTCGCTGCGCTGGCCGTTGTCATTGGCGGCGCCTACCTGTTTCTCCAACACAACGGGCGCGACCGGACGGCGGCGGCTGCGGCCGCCGGTCAAGTCGCCATCCCGGTAACCGTTGCGATCGCGCAAAAACAGAACGTGCCGATCTACGTGCGCGGCATCGGCACCGTGCAAGCCTTCAACATGGCCGTGATCAGGACCCGCGTCGACGGCGAGATCGTCAAGGTCTCCTTCCAGGAAGGACAGGACGTCAAGGCGGGCGACCCGTTGTTCCAGATCGATCCTCGCCCCTTCCAGGCGGCGTTCGATCAGGCCCAGTCCAATCGTGCGCAGAACGAAGCCAAGTTGGTCGGCGCGCAGCTCGACCTCGATCGCTACGTCAAGACCTCGGCCAAGGGCTACGAGCCGCTCCAGCTCCGCGATGACCAGCGTGCACGCGTCGACGCGTTGAAGGGGCTGATCGCCGCCGACGAAGCGGTGATGCAATCGGCGAGGCTCAACCTGATCTATGCCGACATCCGTGCCCCGTTCGATGGTCGCACCGGCACGCGCCAGGTCGACGTCGGCAATCTCGTGCAGGCCTCGCAGGCGA
>JADHLS010000397.1 GCA_016780605.1 Reyranella sp. | reverse complement strand
CCATGACCGGCTGAACGATTTCCTCCTGACCACGCGGGAGTTCATTAAATGAAGGCGGCTGTGTTCCGCGGCGGCGACATCGTTGTCGGCGATATCCCCGAGCCGAAGCCCGCGACAGGGCAGGTGCTGGTGAAGACGCTGACCTGCGGCATCTGCGGCTCGGATCTCCACGCGGCCAAGCACGCGCCGCGCATGGTGGAGATGTCGCAGCGCGTGTCGGGCCGCATCCCCATGGACCTGTCGCGCGACGTGGTGTTCGGTCACGAGTTCTGCTGCGAGGTGCTGGATTACGGCCCGGGCACCGAGCGCCGCCTGCCGGCGGGCACGCGCGCCGTCTCCATGCCCGTCATGCCGCTCGGCGAGGCGCGCACCACCATCGGCTATTCCAACGACTATCCGGGCGGCTATGCCGAGCGTATGGTGCTCGCGGCGCCGCTGCTGCTCGAGGTGCCCAACGGCCTGTCGGCCGAGCATGCGGCGCTCACCGAGCCACTTGCCGTCGGCATCCATGCCGTCGAGAAGGCGGCGCTGAAGGACGACGACGTCGCCCTGGTCGTCGGCTGCGGGCCGGTCGGGCTCGCGGCCATCGTCGGGCTCCGGCTGAAGGGAGTTCGGCCGATCATCGCCGCCGACTTCTCGCCCAAGCGGCGCGAGCTCGCCGTCAAGATGGGCGCCGACATCGTGATCGATCCGGCGCAGGAGACACCCTATGCCAAGCTGCCGGTTGGCCGTCGCGCCGTCATCTTCGAGTGCGTCGGGGTGCCGGGCCTTCTGCAGGGCATCTTCGAGGCCGCACCGCGCGATGCGCGCATCGTCGTCGCCGGCGTCTGCATGGAGACCGACCGCCTCGAGCCGTTCTTCGGCATCGTCAAGGAGCTCAGCCTGCAGTTCGTGCTGGGCTACACGCCGGAGGAATTCGACTGGTGCCTTCGCCTGCTGGCCGACGGCCAGGTCGACGCCCAGTCCCTGATTACCGGCAAGGTCGGGCTCGCAGGGGTCAAGGACGCCTTCACCGAACTCGCCAATCCCGAGCGCCACACCAAGATTTTGGTGGAACCATGGCGCTGACGAAAGAAACACCTCACCCTGAGGAGGGCGCGAAGCGCCCGTCTCGAAGGGTGGGAGCCAGTCGTGCTGTTGCCACCCTTCGAGACGCGCCGCGACGCGGCGCTCCTCAGGTGAGGCGGTGCGGTCTTGGCGCTGACGGGACGCCCTGGCCTGTTGACCGCAAGCCGGGCGATTTGATAGCGCTTGCGCCGCCCAGGCCACGAAAAAATGGGAGGAGACAAATGAAATTCTACAACTCGATCGGGCCCAACCCGCGCATGGTCCGCATGTTCATGGCCGAGAAGGGATTCGACGTGCCCAAGGTGGAAGTCGATTTGCGGGGCGGCGAGAACCGGCGTGCCCCCTATAATACCGAGGTCAATCCGGCCGGCCAGTGCCCGGCGCTGGAGCTCGATGACGGCACGGTGCTGGCCGAGATCACGGCGATCTGCGAGTACATCGACGAGAAGAAGAAGGACACGCCGTCCCTGATCGGCGACACGCCCGAAGAGCGCGCCAAGACCCGCATGTGGACGCGGCGCATCGACCTCAACATCGTCGAGCCCGGGGCCAACGGTTTCCGCTTCTCGCAGGGACTGAAGCTGTTCGAGAACCGCATCCGCGTCATTCCCGAGGCGGCCGATGGGCTGAAGGCCACGGCGCAGGACAAGCTTAAATGGCTCGATGCCTTGATGGGCGCGCAGCCCTTCATTGCCGGCGACAAGCTCACCATGGCCGACATCCTGCTGTTCGCTTTCGTCGATTTCATGGGGCAGGTGGGCCAGCCGCTGTCGCCCGATTGCAAGAATCTCACCGCCTGGTACGGCCGCATGAAGGCCCGTCCCAGCGCGGCCGCCTGACACGGAGAGTCCGACGATGCGTTGCCTGATTGCCCTGTTCGCCCTGATCCTCGCCATCACAAGCACGGCGACGGGCTATGCCCAGGCGGCCGACACGCCCAAGGGCCTGTTCCTGATGACGGACTATCCGTCGCAGACGGTGCGGGCGGGCGAGGTCACCACCATCCGCATGAAGCTGAACAATGCCGGACTGCCGCCCGAGCCGGTGGCGTTGTCGGTGAGCGGCGCGCCCGCCGGATGGAAGATCGACCTGCTGGGCGCCGGCCAGACGGTGGCCTCGGCGATGCCGGGCGTGAACCAGGATGTGGCCCTTCAGCTGCGCGTCGATGTGCCGAAGGATGCGCAGCCGGGCTCGCACAAGATCACGGTCAGCGCCAAAGGCATTCTGATGCAGGCGCCCGATCTGGTGCTGACGCTGACGGTCGCCAACGAGGCGCCGGCCAAGCTCAGCATCAAGTCGCGTCTGCCCTCGCTGCGCGGCACGCCGCGTTCCACGTTCGAGTATACGGTCACCGTCGGCAACGACAGCGGCAAGGACCTGACCGTGGCGCTGTCGGCCCAGGCTCCGGCCAACTTCCAGACCACCTTCACCGATGGCTTCGGCTCCAACGAGATCAGCTCGATTCCGGTCGAGGCGGGCCAGACCAAGGACATCAAGGTCAAGGTGACGCCGCCGCGCGATGTGAAGGCGGGCGACTATCCCGTCGTCGTTCGGGTTGCCGCCGAGGGCGCCACCGCCGAGCAGCGGCTGGTGCTGCAGGTGAGCGGGCAGGGCCGCCTGGCGCTGTCGACCAAGGACGGCCGCCTCTCCGGCGAGGCCGAGGTCGGCAAGCCCTCGACCTTCACGCTCGTGCTCTCCAACGACGGCACGGCGCCGATCGAGGAAGTCGAGATGTCGGGGACCGTGCCGACCAGCTGGAAGGTCGAGTTCAATCCCAAGACCATTCCGAGCATCGCGCCCAACGAGAAGAAAGAGGTGCAGGTGACGGTGACGCCGGCCGACAAGGCGATCGCCGGCGACTACGTCGCCTCGTTCCGCGCCAACGGTCGCGGCGAGACGGCGTCGGCCGACTTCCGCATCACCGTCACCACCTCGACCCTGTGGGGCGCCGTCGGCATCGGCATCATCGCGGTTGCTCTGCTGGTGCTGCTGGGCGCGGTCGCGCGCTTCGGACGGCGCTAGGCCGGGCTCGGGACATGGCCGAGAACGTCATCGAGGCACGCGGGCTGCTGAAGCTCTACGGCAGCCAGCGCGCGGTCGACGCCATCGATCTCGACATCCAGCGCGGTGAGATCTTCGGGCTGCTCGGGCCGAACGGCGCGGGCAAGACCACGACCATCCTGATGATGCTGGGTCTCAGCGAGATCAGCGGCGGAACGGTGAACGTGCTGGGCTTCAACCCGGTGCGCGAGCCACTCGAAGTCAAGCGTCGCGTCGGCTACCTGCCCGACGCGGTGGGTTTCTACGATCACCTGACGGCGCGCGAGAACCTCGCCTACACGGCGCGGCTGCTTGCCATTCCGCGCTCGCAGTCCGGGCGGCGGATCATGGAGGCGCTGGAGAGCGTGACGCTCGCCGACGTCGCCGACAAGCGCGTCGCCACCTTCTCGCGCGGCATGCGCCAGCGGCTGGGCATCGCCGAGATCGTCATGAAGCAGGCCGAGGTCGCGATCCTCGACGAGCCGACCTCCGGCCTCGATCCACACGCCACCTTCGAGCTGCTGGAGATGATCCGCGGCCTGAAGCGCAGCGGGGTCGCCGTGCTGCTGAGCTCGCATCTGCTCGACCGCGTGCAGAGCGTCTGTGATCGCGTGGCCCTGTTCAACAAGGGCAAGATCGCGCTCATGGGTACGGTGGTGCAGCTCGCCAACCAGGTGCTGGGGGCGGGCCATCCGATTCTGGTCGAGGCGACCGGCACCGATGTCGCCGCGGCCCTGCGGGGCATCGAGGGGGTGCAAAACGTTGCGGCTGAAGGAGACGCGTGGCGCGTGACCGCCGATCGCGACGTGCGTGCCGCCGCCGCGCAACGCATCGTTTCCGCCGGCGGCTCGCTGACGCGCCTCGCCGACCTGCAGCCCAGCCTCGAGGAGGTCTATACGCGTTACTTTCAGGAGGCGCGCCATGCCGCCTAGTGCTGCTCATGGTGCACTGCGCCGCGCCGGTTCGCCCTTCACCGGGCTGGGACCGGTGTTCATGAAGGAGCTGTCCGACCATCTCAGCAGCGTGCGCATGTCGGTGCTGACGTTGTTCGTCATCGCCTTCGGCGCGCTGCCGGTGGCGTTCGCCCTGCAGGATCTGCGCAATGTCGTGATCTCCGACCCGTATCTGTTCCTGCGCATCTTCACGGTCGCGCCGGAGCGGGTCGGGCTCTCGTTCATCGTGGCGCTCAACTTCGTTATCCCGCTGATGGCGATCGGTCTCGGTTTCGATTCGGTCAACAGCGAGTTCAACCGCCGGACGCTGTCGCGCGTGCTATCGCAGCCGATCTATCGCGACGCCTTGCTGCTTGGGAAATTCCTGGGCGGGCTCGCCACGCTCGCGGTGGCGCTGGTGGCGCTGTGGCTGATCGTGCTGGGGTCCGGGCTGCTGCTGCTCGGCCTGCCGCCGCGCGGTGTCGAGGTGGCGCGCGGCGTCGGCTTCCTCATCGTCGCCATCGCTTATGGCGGCGTCTGGCTCGCGGTATCGATGTTCTTCTCGGTGATCTTCCGCTCGACGGCGACATCGGCGCTCTGTGCGCTGGGCCTTTGGCTCTTCTTCCTGATCCTGTGGCCGATGATCGCCTCGGCGATCACCCTGGGCTTCGCCCCGACGCAGATCACGAGCATCGACCAGTACACCTCCCTGCAGGAGCTGGGCCTCGCCCTGCAGCGCCTGTCGCCGGGCACGCTGTTCAGCGAGGCGGTGGTGGGTCTGCTCAATCCGGAGACGCGGACCTTGAGCTTCGTGCTGCCGATCCAGATGCGCGGCGCCATTCCCGAGGCGCCGTTGCCGCTCGACCAGAGTCTGCTGTTGATCTGGCCGCAGGTGACGGGCCTGATCGCCAGCATGATCGTGGTGTTCGCCGCAGCCTACGTGGTCTTCCAGCGAGAGGAAGTGCGCGCCTGAAGGACTGGACGCGAGCCGCCGCCCACAACAACGCGCGCTGGTGCGATGCGGTCTGCCGCGCGCACGGCAAGCCGGGAACGTTCTTGCCGCACGCCTGGGTCAACGCCGAGGCCGTACCACGCTTCTATCCCAACGCCGTGACGCTGGCGCACGATGAGACTGCACGCCAGGAGCAGCTCGGCACGATCGACATCCTGACGAAGTCGAACCTGCCGGGGCGCTGGGCGGTGAAGGACAGTTTCAACCAGCTCGATCTCTCGCGGCGCGGCTTCGAGGTGCTGCTGGAAGCCTCGTGGATCCGATGCGCCATGCCGATGGGTGACGCCACATCGGATATCGGTTGGCAGCGCGAGACTAGCGGCGGCAGCTGGCCGTTCGGCGATCCGGGCTTCGCGAAGTTCACGGGACGCCGCGGCTTTCGCGCGGTCGCAGGCGGCATGCTCTACCGCAGCGATGGCGTGGTCGGACTCTCCAATGTCGTCGCCGAGGCGGCGGACGCCATCGCGGTCTGGCGCTCCCTGATCCTCCTGTCCTCGCAGGCGTTCCCGCGACTGCCGCTGGTCGGCTACGAATCGGGCAACGAGCTTGCGGCCGCCCTCGATGCCGGCTTCGAGATCGGCGATCCGCTGCGCGTCTGGGTCAGAGCTCGGGAGTGAAACCACAAAGCCGCAGGGCCTCGATCATGTGTGCCGGCGGCGGTGCGGTCACGGCGACCGGCGGCTTGCTCTTGGAGAGCGGCAGCACGATGCCGCGGGAATGA
>JADHLS010000396.1 GCA_016780605.1 Reyranella sp. | reverse complement strand
AAATCCTCGCCGCCCCAGAGGCCCAGTCGCTGGGCGTAGGCGAGGTTGTGCACGGTGGTGGCGCCCGTGGCGGAGACGTACACGACGCGGGCATTCGGCAGCGCATACTGCAGGCGGAGACCGGCACGGCCCTGCTGGGAGGGCGCCTGCTCACCCCGCTCGCCCTTGCCGCCGGCGGCATTGGCCATGGCGTGGCTTTCGTCGAACACGATCACTCCATCGAAGTCCGATCCCAGCCAATCGACGATCTGCTGGACCCGCGAAACCCTTTCCTCGCGCGCGTCGGTCCGTAGCGTGGCGTAGGTGGCAAAAAGGATGCCTTGCTCCAGGCGGACCGGTGTGCCCCGGCGGAAGCGCGCGAGCGGCGTGATCAGCAGGCGCTCCATGCCGAGCGCCGACCAGTCGCGCTGAGCGTCCTCGATCAGCTTGTCCGACTTCGACACCCACACCGCCCGCCGCCGGCCTTGCAGCCAGTTGTCGAGCAGGATACCGGCAACTTGACGGCCCTTGCCGGCGCCGGTGCCGTCGCCCAGCATCCAGCCGCGCCGGAAGCGAACGGCGTTCTCGGCGCCATCGGGTGCCGCTGAGACGACATCGCAGGTCTCATCGACCAGCCACGATCCGGCGAGATGGTCGCTGTGGGATTCGCCCGCATAGATGACGCTCTCGAGCTGGGCATCGGACAGCAACCCGCCGCCGACGACATTCGCCGGCAGGCGCGGTTGATAGCTGGGCTTGGGCGGCGCGACCGAGGCCATCGCCGCCGACTGCACGAGCCGCGTCGGATGCGGCCGCGCGCCGAGGATCTGGATTGATTGCAGCTCGTATCCTTCGTACAGCGCCTCGGTAAGGCTGCCGCCTTCGACAGGCTTCCAGTCGACGGTCTCGTAGGCGAGCTCAGTACCCACTCGTTCAAGCGAATCACCGGCAACAGCGCGTGGCTGCCGCGCAGGCCTCCGGCTCGACATGACCGTGACGGGAGGGACGGATGCAGGAAGCGCGGTGCCATGAACAGGCAAGCGCGGTGGAACATGCGACGTCACCCATTGGAGCAACGTCGCGACGTCGGGCGCCATGCCGAATGATGCCGGAAAAGACCTTGGATCATCCGCAGGTACGCGATCGATGACCGTCAGCCGAGTCTCGACCGCGGTACCGTGGCGGGCATAAACGCGACCATCGACGGCAGCGCTAAACACGACACGGCCGCGTTCCTGAAGGCGGACGAAGGCCTCGCGCCACGATGGATGGTCCGGCGAGAGGCTGGCGCCGGTGATCGCGACGAGGCGTCCGCCCTCGGCTAGTCGCGCCAGCGCCGACGAGACATGGCGCAGGGCGGCATCGCTGACGGTGCCGTCGACATGCGCAGCAGCCGAGAACGGCGGATTCATCAGCACGACGCTCGGACGCACGGCATCGTCGAGATGGTCGTGGAGATGAGCCGCGTCGTAGCGTGTCGTGACCACTGCGGGGAACAGCTGCCCGAGCAAGGCCGCGCGCGTGGACGCTAGCTCGTTCAGGGCCAGCCCGCTGCCCGCGAGCTCCGCGAAGATGGCGAGCAGACCCGTGCCGGCCGAAGGCTCAACCACGAGGTCAGCCGGGGTGATCGCAGCGGCGTTGGCGGCGACAAACCCGAGCGCGAGCGGCGTCGAGAATTGCTGAAGCGCCTGGCTCTCCTCGGATCGGCGCGTATGGGTGGGAAGAAGGGCCGCGATCCTGCCGAGCATCGACAGTGCAGTAGCCGGTGACCCAGCCCGTGTCCGAATGGCCGGGCCGAACTTGCGCATGAACAGCACGGTCGCTGCCTCGCAGGCGTCGTAGGCGGTCTTCCAGTCCCAGGCGCCGGCGGCATCGGAGCCGCAGAAGGCGTGCTCCATGGCGGCGCGCAGGGCAACCGCATCGATGCGGCACCCGCGCTCGAGGTGAGGGAGAAGAAGGTGCGCTGCCGCGGCAATGCCGGCGGACGGATCCGCAGGAGCGCCGGCGAGCGAGCGTAGTGGTGTGGTTGCCGCCGAGAGGGAGACATTCGACATGGAGGAGACCTCGGGAGAGCGAGAACGGTCTGAACCGGAAGGCGCTCTCTCTGGACCCAGCCGGCTCAAACCCGTGCCGGCCGTCCTCTCCCTCTCCCCTGCGACTAGAAGGTGAGGGATCTCTCAAAGGAAAAAGCCCGGCACGGCGGCCGGGCTTATCCAACGATTGGCGGCAAGAAGGCAGGGCGGCCGAGGCCGCTCCGCGATACTCCTGCTACTCGGCGGCAATGGCATTCGGCTCGACCTCGTCAGTCGCGGAATCCTGCCCTTCGCCGTCGGTGAGGAAAGCGGGAAGCTCCTCGGTGTCGGTGGGGGTGCGCGACACGTCCCCGCTGTCGGCGAGCCGCAGCGGTTCGGGGAGCCAGCCCGTGCCATTGAGCAGCCGCTCGGCCTCCTTCGCCATCTCCGCCTTCTTGAGATGGTCGATGAGCTGCGCAGCTTGATCGCCCCTGGCCTCCCGCACCGCCTCGAGGATGCGGGGCTTGGTGACGCGGCCGAGATAGTTGTCGACCGTCGGCCACCATCCGGCTTCCACCATGTCGAGGTGGACGGCACGGGCGAGCCGGTCGGCCTGGGCGATCCGCTGCTGCACACCGTGCGCCGAAACGCCCGGTCCGCCGTACCGGTCGCCCTTCTCGTAGAGGGCGTTCACGCCGAACGACACGCAATGCGCGAGGAGCGCGGCGCGGCGATTGTCGTCGAGGACGGCGAGCCAGTCCCATAGCACTTGGCCGTCCTTGGGCAGCTCGGCTTTCCAAGCCTCGTGGCGTTCGGCCACCGCCTTGGCCGAGGGGCTGTCCTTCAAATCGGCCGACTGGGTAGGGAAGAACACATGCCGCACCGAGGCTTCCAGGCAGGCGCCGGGCGCGCTGTGCTGGAAGGTGTCGAGGCAGAGTTTGTGCAGCAGCGCGGTCAGGGCGACCTGCGGGTTGTTCGCCACCGCGTCTCGCAGCGCCAGGGTGCGATGAGCCGTCAGCTCGCTCACGAGGCGCTCTGGCAGCGGCTTGATCGCATCGTCGTCGCCGTCGTCCTCCGGCTGATCGCCGCCGATGGTGATGACGGTACGCTGGGCCGGAGCAGCAGGCGCCGCCTCATCCGCCCCGCCGATCTCGTCTGCTGCCGGATCTTCGCTGCCCGCCGGCATCGGCTCGTCTTCCGGCCGGACATAGCCGCGATCGGCCGCGAGGCGACCGTCGGCATCGATGCTGACGAACACACCGGCACGCGCGATCTCGGCCGGCTCGTAGCGGACCGGCCGGCTGTCGAAGGCGGCAAGCGCCGTCTCGATCTCGCCCAGCGGCGCGTCGACCTCGTCCGGCAGCTCGTCGGCTCCTTCGTATTCGCTCTCGAGCTTGGCCTGCTCGGCGGTCAGCGCGTCGAAGGTCGCCTGTTCGTCGGGCGTGAGTTCGACCTCCACGCCGTCGAGCCGCCGAAGATGGTGCGCATGGCCGTACCGGAAATCGATGGCCACCTCGATCCACTTCCAGCCCTCGGCGGCGATCTTCTCGGCCTCCGTCGCCAGCTTCTCGGTGGCCAAGCGATCGAGCAGAGCCACGTCCTGAAGCCAGCCGCCTCCATCGTCCTCGAACAGATCGCGCAGGACCATGCCACCTGCTGCGTCATAAACATCGAGTCCGACGAACCGCGCCCGGCGATCTGAAGCCCGCACGGCGCTCTCGGTGAGCTGGCGGCGGATCAGGTAGGGCTCCTTGTCGTAGGACTGCTGCAAGGCCTCCCAGACCTGCTCCTGCCGGGCATGGTTGGTGGTGACCGTAAAGGCCATGAGTTGCTCCAGGGTCATGCCGTCCCCCGCATAGACCTCGAGCAGCTTCCCGGAGACGGAAGCCAAGCGCAGCCGCTGCTTCACCACAGCCGGCGCGACGAAGAAGCGGGCGGCGATCTCCTCCTCGCCGGCGCCCTGGTCGCACAGCGTCTTGAAGGCGCGGAACTGGTCCAGCGGATGCAGGGCGACGCGCTGGACGTTCTCGGCCAGAGAATCCTCCTCCGCTGAGACCAGCACCGAAGGATCGCGCACGATGCAGGGGATCGGCGCCGTCTTCGACAGGCGCTTCTGCTTCACCAGTCGCTCAAGAGCCCGGTAGCGGCGCCCACCGGCCGGAATCTCGAAGGTGCCGGTCTCGGCGCCCTCGGCATCGAGGACCGGCCGGACGTTGAGGCTCTGCAGGAGCCCACGCCGGGCGATGTCCTGGGCCAGGTCCTCGATTGAGACGCCTGCCTTCAGGCGCCGGACGTTGGACTGGCTGAGCACGAGCTTGTTGAAGGGGATGTCGCGCGAGGCGCTGAGGATGATCTTCTGAACGGCCTTTGCCATGGAAAACACTCCGCGACGGACGGCCGGGAGACTTCCTCTCGACCTCCAATCCGTCACGGAAACCGGCGCAGCCCTTTCACTCTCGCGATGGGTAAATCAGGAAGCGAGGGTGATCCTCTCGTTGCTTGGCGTGTGATTACCGTCCGCGCGAAGTCTAGCGACTAAGGCACGCCAAGCCGGTCCATCTCCGTCCGGAGAAAGGCCAGGGCGTCATCGACGACGGTTTCGACGTAGTGCATGTGGCCGCCGTTGTCGTCGATGACGACCTGCTCCGGGCCGCCGAACCTTCCCAAGCCAAACCCTCCCTCGCCGTAGCCGACCTCGCGACTTTTGGTTTGGGAGGCGAGCGTTACTTTGGGGCGGCCCCTGGTCAGCCTGACGTGCTTATGGGCCTTCGCGACATCGCGAAGCATCTCAAAGTTCGAATCCCGCTTCGCCAGCAGGGCCCGGTATGTAGTATCGTCGCCTCCTGCGAGTTCATGAGGTGCATTCGTACGACACCATTCGCAGAGATGCGCTGCCAAGGCGTCCACGGCGGCAACTGCATTGAAGGCGTGCCGCAAGTCCGCATAGTTTGCATGGAAGTCGGCGATGTTCTTCTCGACGACGTCAGCGCAAAATTCCCGTGGTCCCATCCCCACCTACTCTATCCGAGGACGCCAAGCAGAGCGAGGTTGCTTTGCCGCCATCGCCGCGGGAAGAGCAGCCTCCCAGAATGCCTCAGCGACACGGATTTTCTCTGCTTCGAATCCAGCAAGGTCCGTGTTGAGCCCCTCGATGGCAAGCCGCACATGGCCAGAGACTTCTCGAGCGACGTCGACCAGCCGAAAAATCTCACCGTAGGTCGGGTTGACGCCCCGTTTCGGAATGATGAGCAAATGGGCCAGAAGGTTGTTTCGAAATCTGCGCAAGCGAAGAATGGCGGCTCGTCCGACCTTGGTCTTGCGGAGGCTGTCGTAGGCTGACAATGCTTTATCGATCGCATCTTCACAGGCTCGGGCGTTCTTGTCGCCCCAAGACGGAAGCATCGCCGTCCAGTGTCGCGCCTTTGCGCCGAAGTATGCGCGCGCCCGTCGCTGGCGTACCAATCGCAGCAAGAGTGGTATCGAGGCCGCATCGCTCCGATTGTAACGACGCGCATAGGTCTCTCCTCGGCGACGACGGGGCATCTCGAAGAGCTTGGCCAGAATCAACGTCAGGAACATGGCCTGGCTGCCTTGGATGGAAGTCACGCTGTCGGCCGCATAGAATTGCCGACCGCTATGTTCCTGGATCAGAGAGTTGGCGCTTTCTAGCGAAGCACGAACCTCGAGGGCAATGCGCGTTTGCTCGTCGATCAACTTGACCATTCGCCGGATGCGTCGCGCGACTTCATTGATTGGCAATGACTTCGGAGCCTTGCGCGCTTTCT
>JADHLS010000395.1 GCA_016780605.1 Reyranella sp. | reverse complement strand
TACTCCTTGGTGTCCTCGGGCCACTGGTTGGCTTCGGCCAGCAGCATGCGGCCCGGATAGTGCGTATCGATCTCGGCCCGGATGCGACGCAGCACGGCATGGGTCTCGGGCAGATTCTCGTTGTTCGTGCCCTCGCGCTCGACCAGGTAGGGCACCGCATCGAGCCGCAGCCCGTCGACACCGAGATCCAGCCAGAAGCGCATGACGCCCAGCACCGCATCCATGACGGCGGGGTTGTCGAAGTTGAGGTCGGGCTGGTGGGCATAGAAGCGGTGCCAATAGTAGGCGTTTGCGGCGGGATCCCACGTCCAGTTCGAGCGCTGGGTGTCGACGAAGATGATGCGCGTGCCGGCATATTTCTGGTCATTGTCCGACCAGACGTAGAAGTCGCGCTCGGACGAGCCGGGTGGCGCCAGGCGAGCGCGCTGGAACCAGGCATGCTGGTCCGATGTGTGGTTGATGACGAGCTCGGTGATGACCCGTATGCCGCGACGATGGGCTTCGTCGACGAAACGCTTGACATCCTCAAGCGTGCCGTACTCGGGGTGGACGGCGGTGTATTCTGCGATGTCGTAGCCGTCATCCAGCCGCGGCGACGGGTAGAACGGCAGTAACCACAGCGCGTTGACGCCGAGCTCGGCGATGTAGTCGAGCTTGGAGATCAGGCCGGGGAAGTCGCCGATGCCGTCATTGTCGGAATCGAAGAACGACTTCACGTGCAATTGGTAGACGATCGCATCCTTGTACCAGAGCGCGTCTGTTGCCACGGGAAGCGGCGTGGTGCCGGCGATCGGCGCGTTCAAGAGAGGGCTCCAGCCGGCGCAAGTCGCCACACGGCGAAGGGCAAACTGGCGGGGTCAAGGCGTAGACGCTGGACCTTGCCCTGCCATGTGAAGCGGTCGCCGCGCATAAGGTCCTCGACGTCGACGGCGCCATCGTCGGGCAGCTTCCATTCCCACAACGGCACTTCGAAAGTGGCTTCCTGCGGCTGATGGGGATCGAGACTGACGGCAACCAGGATCATCTCGTCGCCGCCGCGCGAGGGCTTGCCATAGACCAGCACCTGGTCGTTGAAGGCGTTGTAGAAGCGAACGCCGCGATGGCTCTGCAGCGCGGGGTGCAGGCGCCGCAGGCGGTTGAGCGTCGTGATCTCGGCGACGATGTTGCCCGGGACGTTGAAGTCGCGATGCCGTATCTCGTACTTCTCCGAATCGAGATATTCCTCACGGCCCGGCAGAGCCGCCGCTTCGCAGAGCTCGAATCCGGAATAGACGCCCCACAGACCCGACAGCGTCGCAGCGAGTGCGGCGCGGATCAGGAACCCTGAGCGGCCCGAGCTCTGCAGGAAGAACGGATTGATGTCAGGCGTGTTGACGAAGAAATGGGGGCGGTAGTAGTCGACGACCTCGGTCGTCGTGAGTTCGCGCAGATAGTCGGCGATCTCACCTTTGCCGTTGCGCCAGGTGAAGTACGTGTAGGACTGCGAGAATCCGACCTTCGCCAAGCGATACATCATCGTCGGTCGCGTGAAGGCCTCGGCCAGGAAGATGATGTCGGCATGGCGGCGACGGACGTCGGCGATCATCCATTCCCAGAACGGCAGCGGCTTGGTGTGCGGATTATCGACCCGGAAGATGCGCACGCCCTCGCCGATCCAGTGCAGGACCACGTCGCGCAGAGCCAGCCACAGGGCGGGCACGGCCTTGTCTGCGTAGAAATCCACATTAACGATATCTTCGTACTTCTTCGGCGGGTTCTCCGCGAAGCGGATCGAGCCATCGGCGCGACGGCGGAACCATTCGGGATGGTCTCTCAGCCAGGGATGATCGGGCGAACATTGGATCGCGAAGTCGAGTGCGATCTCGAGGCCATGCTGGCGCGCCGCTGCGACCAGGCGTCGAAACGACGCCGGCGTTCCAAGTTCGGCATGGATCGCGTCATGGCCTCCATCGCCGGCACCGATTGCGTAGGGACTGCCCGGATCATCCGGTGCCGCCTTCAGCGCATTGTTGCGACCTTTCCGGTTGGTCGATCCAATGGGATGGATCGGCGGGAAATACAGCACATCGAAACCCATGTCGCGCACCCGCGGCAGGTGGGCGATGACGTCTTCGAAAGTGCCGAGCGACCGCGGAAAGAGCTCGTACCAGCTCGCGAACTCCGCCCGTGGCCGCTCGATCTCGATCGCGATCTCGGGATGCCGGCAGACAAGATGCCGCTCCGCGGTGGAGGCCACGAGCCGGCAGGTCTCATCCGCTGTCAACAAACGAACGCTGGCTTCCGTATCGGCACCGGCCAGCGCGGTGACAAGATGGCCGAGCCCAAGCCGCCGAAGATGGTCAGTGGCGTCGGCGATGTCGACGGCAAGGTCGATACCGGCTCGATGCTTCACCTCCAGCGCGTGCCGCAGACTGCCATACTCGTCGCGCCAGGCCTCGATCGTGAAAAAGTGACGACCGATGCGTCGCGGCATCATCGCGCCGCGCCAGCGGTCATTGCCCAACGGCACCATGGGTGCGCGCTGCCAATGCGCCTCGTCGGCGGCGCGCCACAGAAGTTCGGCTGCCAACACGTCGTGGCCGTCGGCGAAGACGTCCGCTTCGACGGCGATGGGCTGGCCGACGATCCGCCGGGCAGCAAAGCCCGGAACGTGCGGAGTGACACGATCGATCACCACCGGGGGGCGGCTGGCCGCGGCGCTCGCGGAGAGCGGCTCGTCATCCCGCACGGAATCGATGGCGCCGAGCTCGGCAATGAGGAGCTCGCCGGGCTGCAGCATATCGGGCACCGGCTCGCCGTTCAGAAGACGGGGCTTGCCCAGCACCGCACCCGCCGCCGGATCGAGCGGGTCGAGGCTGATGGTCAGGCGCTGGCCGTTTGACGTGTCGTTGTTGATCACGACGACTCGCGCCCGTCCGGCCTCGCGTGGATCGACCGCATCAAGCGACGCGAGCCCGCTGATTGCGGCGGACGCCCCTGTGAGCCGGCGGACCGATCGCGTCGGCCACGGGGCATTCGGCCTACGTTCGCCGTGGACCCGGCGCAGCTCGACCTCGAGGCCGACCTCGAAGCCTTGCGGGATAAAGAGGCCATCGGTGGTCGCAGCGGCCAAGCGCAGGGACCGTTGGCGCGTTCCGGCATCGAGCGGCAGGTCGCGCGCCTCGCCGACAACGCCAATCACGGAAGCGATACGGTTGAGCCTGTCGAGCTCCTCGGCGTACCAAGCGGCCTTGCCGTCCCACCAGGCGGTGGATGCGAATACACCATCGAGGCCGGCGCCCGAAAGTTCGCCGTGGCGAGACCAAGCCAGGCCCGGTGTCCAGGCCCAGAAGGCGCAGGCCGCTTCACGCCGCGTCGCTGCGACGATCGTGCGAAGCGCACGATCCGGCAAATGGGTCAGCCCCAGCAGCCGGAAGGCGTCGGCACCCGCATGGGCCAGGCGCACAAGATGCGCGGACCACCAGGACGACAGGCCATCGACATCGGTGCCCACCAAAGCGGCATTCGTCTCCGCACGATCGAGCCGGGGGTCGACGACATCGCTTTGATGGCGGCGCTGGAACAAATGCCCGGCGCTCCGCGCCGAGGGACCATCGGCGGCGAGCCGGTCCAGGACGATGTCCAGGCAAAGACGCAAGCCCTTCTGCTTGCAGCTCTTCGCAAGCGCACCGACTGCTTCCTCGGCTGTCCCGGAAAGGCCGAGGTCAGGGCTGGGCATGCTGAGATCGCTGACCAACAAAGGCAGCCCACGCGGCGTCAGGAATGGATTGAGGCAGACGTAGTCGATGCCAAGCCCCGCAGCCTGACCGAGCCGCCGGTGCCATTCGGCGGGCGGACTTGCAGCGTGGACATGATAAATCGCGGGCTGCCGCACCTGCAGTTGCCCACGCGCCTCTCCCGCCCCGGCTGATGTGGCCGCGGACTCACAGCACCTGCCCATGGATTAACAACTGCAAAGTCGGCCGCAGGTTGCGGGACGCCGCGTCGTTTCAATGCTTTTTAGGCGATCTGCAGATGATTCTCGCGGGCCGGTCGCCACTCCGGCTGGCCATGTGTCGCTACCTACGCACCGTGAGGTCCATGGCCGCTGCGTCCGGATTTCCGCTCCTTGGGTCTCTCTCCCCTTCGGCTCCCGTGCGTTTAGCTGCGTGTCTGCATTCCACGCCGCCGCGAGTGGACAATTTGTTACACGTGCGTGATGAGCTTGCCTACGTGGAAATTCCCACAGGTCAGCACGGCGTCCCCGTTACAGAGCTACAGAAAGGTGACGCGCGCCTCGTGCCCCAGCAGCTGGGGAAACGTCACTCCCTCGTCGGCCTCGATCTCGACCTCGATCTGGCGCACGCTGGCAACGCCAAGGTCGGCCTCGCTGCGCTTCTCCCTCTTCACCATCATGGGAGCGAGCGCGATCTTGCCGCGAAAGACGACAGGATTGCCGCGGAATGTGACCTCGACCGGAGCGCCCGGCTTCAGCCGAGGCAGATGCACCTCGTCGACGGTTGCGAAAACCCGCAGCTGCTTCATGTCCACGAGTTTGGCGATACCGAGGTTGGAGGCCATCTCGCCCTGGCGCGAGTTAACCTGCGTCACGACCCCATCGATCGGCGACCGCACGAGCGCCTGCTCGCGAATGGCTATCGCCTGGTCCAGGGCGGCCTTCAGGCGGGTGATCTCAATCGCATTGGCCTCTAAGTCACTCGCTAACCGGCGCTTGCTGATTTCGAGGCTCGCCCGCTGGTTCTTGAGGCCCTGCGCAGCCAATGAGACCTGGAGTTCTTTCTCCTCGGGCGGCAGGCCCGCGCGGTTACGCAACATCGTGTTGAGCTTGTCCTGCTCGATCGCCGACTTGAGGGCGTCCTCCTCGAGCTTCAGATCGATGACCCGGGTGCCTTTCAGGATCTTCTCACGGGCCCATTCGGACTTGCGGAGGTTATTTTCGGCCATCTGCACCCCGACGTCAGCGGCAGGGTAGTTCGCCATCACGGCAATGATGTCGTCGCGCTTGACCGTCTGGCCTTCGCGAACCCGCATCTCCATCAACAGGGAGCCGCCGTTGGGGTCATTGGCGAGCATGACCGTACCTGCCGGCGCATCCGTATAGCCGCGCGCGATGAGGGGGCCCGACTGTGCCGGGGGCGCCGTGGTGCCGTTGGCGGTCTGCTGGCTGTTGGCAATCCAGGCAGCCGCACCCACGGCCGCCGCAACGACCGTCCCGACCATCATCCGCTTCAATGTACGCCTCGTCACCACAACCCGCTGCCCGTCCTCATCACCCGGCTCATCCCCCAGCCTGCCTGACCCGGCCCTCGGCTGCTACCATAGCTGCAGAATCGGCAAAAAATGCTTTTCTTTCAACGAGGTCAAGTCCCCCAAGCGGGGCAAATTATCGCTCCATTGTGGCCAAATTGGAGAGGTAACCGGGCCCGGCAGCACTTTGGGCAATCCTTTCCCTCACATCTTCAGCAGCCAGGCTTCGACACCTCCCTTGCCCTTGACCTCGATCTCGCCGCGCGGCTCAAAGGCAAACTGGTCCTTGAGCTGCTCGTAGACCGATCGGGTGACCTGGATCATGTCGGGTATACCCCCCGATTCCATCCGACTGGCGAGGTTCACGGTGTCGCCCCACAGGTCGTAGATGTATTTGCTCTTGCCGATGACGCCGGCGACGACCGGGCCGCTGTTGATGCCAACCCGTAGTTTCATCGACACCTTGTGATCGATCGCATGCTCGCGGGTGATGTGGACCATGCGGATCGCCATGCGCGCCATCCGCGCGGCG
>JADHLS010000394.1 GCA_016780605.1 Reyranella sp. | reverse complement strand
CATCGTTGCCACCCAGGTCGTGGCAGCCCTGATGTGCGCCTTCGGCTGGCTCGTGCCGGCGATCTCCTGGCACACGATCGCCGCGATCTGGGCATACAATATCGCCTGGATGTTCGTGCTTGGTGCCGTACGGATCGCCACCGAACGCACGATCGACAACCGCACGACGGCGCGGCTGCGGAGCGCGACGCTGGTCACGCAGCCGCTGCAGAGCCACCTGCCGGCGCCCACCCGCAAGGCGGCTGCCTGAGAGGACGGATCATGGATTACACCAATCAATTCATCATCGAACCGGGCCGCAAGGTGAAGCTCAAGGACATCGACCCCGGCTTTCGCGGCAAGCACGAATCGTCGGCGCATGCGGCACCGGAAATTGCCGACAACCTCGAGACCCTGCGTAAACTGCAGTACGCGCTCTACGCCGAACGGGCGCATTCGCTGCTGATCGTGCTGCAGGGCATCGACGCGGCCGGCAAGGACGGCGTCTGCCGGCACGTCATCACCGCCATGAGCCCGCAGGGCTGTGAGGTCACGGGATTCAAGCAGCCGACGCCCGAGGAGCGCGGCCACGATTTTCTGTGGCGCGTCCACCGGCATGCGCCCGAGATCGGCAAGGTCGCGATCTTCAACCGGTCGCACTACGAGGACGTACTGGTGATGCGCGTGCACAAGCTCGTTGGCAAGGAGGTCTGGTCGGCGCGTTACGACCACATCAACGCCTTCGAAAGGCTGCTGGCCGACGGCGGCACGACCATCCTCAAGTTCTTCCTGTGGATCTCGAAGGAGGAGCAGCTGGCGCGCTTCAAGGAACGGCTCGACGATCCGGCGCGGCAATGGAAGATCAGCAACAGCGACTATACCGAGCGCGCGCATTGGGACGACTATGCCGAGGCCTACGAGGCCATGCTGGAACGCTGCTCGACGAAGCACGCGCCATGGTTTGTCATCCCGTCCAACCACAAATGGTTCCGCAATCTCGCAGTGTCGCAGATCATCGCCGAGGCGATGCATGGCATGAAGATGAAGATGCCCACGCCCAGTGTGAACCTCGACGAGATCCGCAAGGCGTACCATGAGGCGGCCGCGCGATGACGCGGGCCTGAGGGCGCTGCTTCCACCTTGCCCTCCGACTTGCGTCGCGATGGCCACCTGCAGCGCAGTCGCGTGCCGAGCCGTCAGCGATAGGCGTTGCGATCCGTGACATAGCCGCACTCGATGTCGCCCGCGAGCGCAGCGGCATCGCGCCGGCGCGGATCGCCGTGGCCGCCGCCGCCCGGCGTGCCGAGCGAGATCGTGTCGCCCTTGTGGACAACGTACTGCTTCTTGGGATCGGTCGGGGCGCCGTTGATGCGCAGCTCGCCGGGCGCGCCGTCCTTGCCGCCTTCGATGCCGAAGGCGGGAAACAGCGTGCGCTCGGCGAGGAAGGAGACGGCGATCGGGGTCTCGCTGCGGCTTTCGATCAGTATCTCCTGCCCCAGCCCGCCGCGATGGCGGCCGGCGCCGCCGGAGTCGGGACGCAGCTTCTTGTGGTGGAAACGCAGCGGCGCGATGTGCTCGCTGATCTCGATCGAGGTCGAGCTGACGTTCGACGGCCAGCTGAGGCAGGTGACGCCGTCGCGCCGCGTATTGCCGCCCATGCCGCCGTTGTAGAAGAACATGTTGGCGTAGGGCTTGCCGCCCCCCTTCCCGTCGTCGCGCACGCCCGACTGGTTCATGCCCCACATCGGCGAGCCGCAGGCCGCCATCACGCGCTCGGGCACGATCTGGCCGAGGCAGCCGAACACCAGCATCGGCACATAGTGCCCGATCAGCATGCGCGAGCCGCCCGGCGCGGGGAACTGCGGATTGACGATCGTGCCGGGCGGCGCCTTGAGCGTGATCGGCCGCCACGCGCCCTCGTTGTTGGGCAGGTTGGGGCTGGTGCAGACCTTCACCCCGTACATCGCCATGGCGTTGGTGTAGCAGAGCGCGCAGTTGATGGCGCGATCGACCTGGCCGTCGGTGCCGGCGAAATCCATGACGATCTCGTCGCCCTTGATGGTGAGCTCCATCTTCATGGTGATGGGCTTGTCCATCAGCCCGTCGGTCTTGAGCTCGCTGCGGTAGGTACCGTCGGGCAGCTCGCGGATCGCGGCCCGCATGGCCTGCTCGCAGCGACCCTGGATCTCGCGCGCGAGGTTGGTCAGGTCGGCGAGGCTGTAGCCCTCCATCAGGTTGCGCAGGCGGTCTTCCATCAGGTCGAGCGCCACCACCTGCGCCCACAGATCGCCCATCGTCTGGTCAGGCGTGCGCACGTTCTTGCGGATGATGGTGACCAGGGTCTCGTCGGTCTTGCCGGCGGCGATCATCTTCATCGGCGGGATCTGCAGCCCCTCCTCGAAGACCTCGCGCGGCTCGGGGCTCCTGATCTTGCCGCCGATGTCGGGCGCATGCGCCGTCGTGGCGCTGAAGGCGACCAGCTTGCCGTCACGGAAGATCGGCTTGGCAAGCGTGATGTCGGGCAAATGGCCGGTGCCCAGCCAGATGTCGTTGGTGATCAGCACGTCGCCCGGCGCCAGCTGGTCGGGCGGGAAGAAGCGCAGGAAGTGCTTCACGGTCTCAGGCAGCGTGCCGATGAAGCTCGGGATGCTCTCCGATGCCTGCACCAGCGACTGGCCCTCGGCATCGGTGATGACGCAGGAGAAGTCGTAGCTCTCGCGCACCAGGGTCGAGAAGCTGGTGCGCACCATGGCGGCGGCCGCCTCGTCGACCATGGAGATCAGGCGCCGCCACAGGAGCTCGAGCTCGATGGGATCGAATGTGCGGGTCATCGGAACGCTCCAAAGCACACCTCATCCTGAGGAGCGGCCCGCAGGGCCGCGTCTCGAAGGATGGGAAACAGACACGGTGCTCGATCCCACCCTTCGAGACGCCGCGCTTCGCGCGGCTCCTCAGGGTGAGGCCGGGCTGTTGCGGCGGATGCCACCATCGCTAGGCGACCTCCGCCAGGATGGAACCGTCGGTCAGCAACCGCGCCTTGGCGCCGGGCCCGACGATGAAAGTGCTTTCGTCTTCCTCGAACACGGCCGGACCGTCGACGGTAACGCCGGGCTCGAGGGCATAGCGATCCCAGACCTGCGTCGGCACGGTCTTGCCGACATCGGGGAAGAACACCGGCCGCGTGCCCTTGAGCGCGCCGGCTGATGGATGGCGCGGCAGCTCCAGCGCCCCACCGCTGCCCGGCATCGGCGCGCTGGCGGAGAGCCGCAGCGCCACGAACTGGATGGCCGCCCCCGGCGGTGTGCGTGCGAACAGCGCCTTGTAGGCCGCCTCGAACGCCGCCTTCACGCCGGCTTCCGTGATCGGATCGGGCAAGGCCACGGTGATCTCGCTGCCCTGGCCGATGTAACGCATATCGGCCAGGCGCTTGATGCTACGGCCTTCGATGTCGGCGCCGGTGAGGCGCAGGACCTCGAGCGATTCCTTCTCCAGGCCGGTGAAGGTGCGGCCGACCGCGGCGAAGTCGGCGCCGGCCAGCGGCACGTTGAAGCTCGCGACACGATCGACGCGCGCCGGCGCCATCAGCATGCCGATGGTGCTGCCCGCCCCCGCACCGGGCGGGCAGACGACGCGATTGACGCCGAGCTTGCGCGCCACATGCCAGGCATGCACCGGCCCGGCGCCGCCGGTCGCCAGCAAGGCGTACTCGGCGGGAATGCGGCCGCGCTCGGCGATGGCCACGCGCGCGGCGCCGGCCATGTTCTCGTTGACGACGTCGTGCACGCCGAAGGCCGCACGGCTCGGCTCGACCGCCAAGGTCGAGGCCAGACGCTTGAAGGCGCCATCGGTCGCGGCGCGGTCGATCTTCATGGCGCCGCCCAGGAAGAACTCGGCGTTGAGGTAGCCCAACGTCAGGTCGGCGTCGGTGACGGTGGCTTCGCTGCCGCCGCGGCCGTAGCAGGCCGGTCCGGGCTGCGCGCCGCTGCTCTCCGGGCCGACGTTCAGCGTGCCGAGATCCGACTTGCGCGCGATCGAGCCGCCGCCGGCGCCGATCTCGATCAGCTCGACGGTGGCGATCTGGATCGGCAATCCGGAACCGCGCAGGAAGCGCTTCTCGCGCGCCGCCTCGAAGCCGTAGGCGACCAGCGGCTCGCCGTCGTCGACCAGCGCCAGCTTGGCGGTCGTGCCGCCCATGTCGAAGGCGAGCACGCGCTCGAGCCCGGCATTGCGGCCGAACCAGGCGCCGGCCAGCGCGCCGGCAGCCGGGCCGCTCTCCAGCAGCTGCACCGGCGCGCGCTTGGCTTCGCTGACATGCGTCAGCCCGCCGTTGGACAGCATCAGGAACAGCCCGCCGGGAATGCCTTCGCCGCGCAGCGCCTGCTCCAGACGCTCGAGATAGACCTCGGCCAGCGGCCGCACATAGGCGTTGGTCACCGTCGTGCTGGCGCGCAGGTATTCGCGGATTTCGGGCGCGATATCCGACGACAGCGAGATCGAGAGGTTCTGGAAGCGCTCGGCAACGGCGGCGCCGATGGCGCGCTCGTGGGCGGGATTGGCGTAGGCGTGCAGGAAGCAGATGGCGAGGCTCTCGACGCCCTGTTTCACCAGATCGCCAACCTCGGCCAGCGCGGCATCGACATCCAGCGGGATCTCGACCGTGCCATCCTGCGCCAGCCGCTCCTTGGCCTCGCGCCGCCACGGCCGCGCCACCAGCGGCTTGGGCATCTCGATGAAGAGATCGTAGAGCTCGTACTTGCGCTCGCGGCCGATCTCCAGCACGTCGCGGAAGCCCGCCGTGGTCAAGAGGCCGGTCTTCGCGCCCTTGCGTTCGATCAGGGCGTTGGTGAAGAGCGTCGTGGCGTGCACGACGCGACCGACCTGCTCGGGCTTCGCGCCCGCTTTCTCGAGCACGCGCCGCGTGCCCTCGATGGCGCCGCGCGCCGGGTCGTCGGGCGTCGTGCTCTCCTTCCAGATGACGGCGCGGCCGTCACGCGGATCGTGGATGACGAGATCGGTGAAGGTGCCCCCGATGTCGATGCCGAGGGAGAGAGGCGCAGTACTCATAAACTACCTCGTCCTGAGGAGGCGCGAAGCGCCGTCTCGAAGGACGGGCCACAGACACGGTGCTGGTTGCCACCCTTCGAGACGCGCGCGGCGCGCGCTCCTCAGGGTGAGGTCTTCATTAATCATTCCGCTTTGATATTGCCCTGCTTCACCACCTTCGCCCAGCGTTCGCGATCCTGCTTTATGTAAGCGGCGAACGCTTCCGGTCCCTGCCCGAGCGCGACCAGGCCTTGCTTGTCGAGCGTTTCCTTGTTGGCCGGATCAGCCATCGCATCGAGAAACAGCTTGGCGAGCGACGCCTTGATGTCGGACGGCAACGCCGCCGGCCCGACCAGGCCGAACCAATTGTTGATGTCGAGAGACGGAATGTCCTTGGCCAGCAGCGGCAGCTCGGGCGCCAGCGCCGTCGGCTTGCCGGAAGCCAGCGCCAGCACGCGCACCTTGCCGCCTCGCGCCATGCCTATGATCTCCGACACGTTGGCGAAGAAGATGTCGACGTTGCCGGCCGCGACATCGGCGATCGCGGGCGCCCCGCCGCGATACGGAACGTGCGTCAGCTTGAGCCCACCCGCTTCGGCGGCAAAAAGCTCGGCGCCGAGCTGGTTGGTCGAGCCGAGCCCGGTCGAGGCGTAGGTCACCTTGCCGGGATTGGCCTTGGCATAGGCGACGAGCTCGGAAACGGTCTTGAACGGCGCCTCCATGCGCACGATCAGCGCCATCGGCACGCCGACCAGATTGCAGATC
>JADHLS010000393.1 GCA_016780605.1 Reyranella sp. | reverse complement strand
CGGACCTCCAGGTCCGCTCATGATCATGATGCGGACCTGGAGGTCCGCGCTCCGGCAAGACAAGGAGTACTATGGCAGGGGAGATCGTCGCTTCCGTCGAAATGCTGCGCCGTCTCGTGGCGTTCGACACCACCTCGCGCAATTCCAACCTGGCGTTGATCGAGTACGTGCAGAAGTATCTTCAGGACCACGGCATCGACAGCAAGCTGGTGCCGAGCGAGGATGGCAAGAAGGCCAATCTCTTCGCCACCGTCGGACCCGATGTGAAGGACGGCGTCGTGCTCTCCGGCCACACCGACGTGGTGCCGGTCGACGGCCAGCCGTGGGACACCGATCCCTGGACGCTGACCTTGAAGGACGGCAAGTACTACGGCCGCGGCACCTGCGACATGAAGGCGTTCTACGCCATCGGCCTCGCCATGTTGCCCGAGTTCAAGCAGGCGAAGCTCAAGAAGCCGATCCACTTTGCGCTGAGCTACGACGAGGAGGTGGGCTGCATCGGCGCCCATGGCCTGGCCGCGCGCATGGCGAGCGAGGTGCCGAAACCACGCGCCATCATCATCGGCGAGCCGACCATGATGACGGTGGTCCATGCCCACAAGGGCGCGCAGATCTACATCACCAAGTTCACCGGCTTCGAGGCGCACTCCTCGATGACCCATCTCGGCGTCAGCGCCATCCATTTCGCCGGCGAGTTCGTCCACTACCTCAACACGGTTCAGGACGAGCTCGACGCCAAGGCGCCGAAGCAGAGCGAGTTCATGCCGGCGGCGGCGACCTTCAATGTCGGCACCATCGTCGGCGGCACCGCGGGCAACATCCTGGCGCGTGAATGCGAGGTCCTGTGGGGCTATCGCGAGCTGCCGGGCCTGCCGATCGAGGCGCTGGGCAATCGCGCCATGGAATGGCTGAAGACGGAGCTGCTGCCCAAGATGAAGGCCAAGCATCCGGCGGCGACGATCGAAACCGTGCTGCGCTCCTCGACGCCGGCTTTCTCCTCGGAGGGCAACGACGAGGCCAAGGCGCTGGCCCGCAGCTGGTCGGGATCCAACACCGTGGGCAGCGTGGTCTACGGCACCGAGGCCGGCATCTTCCGCAAGACATGGGGCGTGCCGACCGTGGTCTGCGGCCCGGGCGACATCGCCCAGGCCCACCAGCCCAACGAGTTCATCCTCGCCTCCCAGATCGACGCCTGCGAGGGCTTCATGCGGCGGATGGTCGAGTGGTGCTGTAGGGATTGATTCTTGCCGGACCGCGGGCCTCCAGGCGCGCTCCCAGCAAAGACGAAGAGCATGAGCGTGGAGAGCCGCATCGACCTCCGGTCGATGCGGCGTTGGAGGCCCGCGGTCCGGCAAGACTACTTCAGCTTCACCCCAGTCACGCGCAGCAGGCCATCGGGCATCGGCTTGAAGCCCTCGACCCGGTTGGTGTGCGCGATCAGGTACTGCGGGTGGTAGAGGTAGAAGATCCAGCCGTCGGCCAGGAACTTCTCGGTGAGCTTCTCGTAGATCGCCTTGCGCGCCGTCGGGTCGGTCACGGCACGGGCCTGCTCGTGCAGGCTGTCGACTTCCCTGCTGCAATACTTGCCCATGTTCTGCGGCGCACCGCACATCTGGTAGATCACCGAGTTGCCGTCGGGGTCGATGCGCCCGCTCCAGGTGTTCATATAAAGCTGGAACTCGCCGTCCTCGCCCTGCTTCAGGGCGGTGGCGACCTCGGTGACGCGGATCCTGAGGTCGAAGCCGGCCTCGGCCACCATCGACTGCACCACCTCGGCGACAGCTCGCGTCTCGGGCGTGTTGCTGACCATGAAGTCGATCGGGATGCGGCCCGTGACGCCGGCCTCTTTGAGCAGCGCCTTTGCCTTGGCGATGTCGCGCTTCGGGACGGGAAATTTCTGCTGATAGTAGAAGTTCTGCGGATTGACCCACTGGTTGCCCGGCACGAACTCGCCGTTGAACACGACCTGGTTCAGCGCCTCACGATCAATCGAAAGGTCGAAGGCCTGGCGCACACGTGGATCCTTGCCCAGTGGATTGTCGGCCTTGGGACCGTTGGCCACGTTCACCATGAGCCCGAACCAGCCGATCGAGACGGCCTTGCTGAGCTTGAGCCTGGCGTCGTCGCGCACCGTCTTGATGTCGGTGGCGAGCACGCGTTCCATCATGTCGAGGCCGCCCGACCGCAGGTTGGCGAGCCGCACCGTGGCGTCGACGATCGGCAGGTAGGTGATCTTGTCGATGAAGACCTGATCCTTGTTCCAGTAGTCGGCGAACTTCTCGACGACGATGCGGTCCTGCTGGACGCGCTCGACGAATTTGTAGGGTCCGGCGCACACCGGCTTCAGGCCGAACTTGTCGCCCGCCGCCTCGGCCGCCTTGGGCGAGACCATCATGCCGGCACGGTCGGTGAGCTGGGCCAGCAGCGGCGAGAAGGGCGTCTTGAGGTTGAGCCTGATGGTCGAGGGATCGACCACCTCGACAGCGTCGACCTGGGCAAGCTCGGGCTTGCGGAACGAGCCTTTCATGGTGAGATGGCGGTCGAGACTGTACTTGGCGGCGGTCGCGTCGAAGGCCTCGCCGTCGTGGAACTTCACGCCCGACCGCAGCTTGATGATGACGGTCTTGCCGTCCTCCGAGACCTCGTGGCCGGTGGCGAGTTGCGGGACGATGTTGGCCTTCTCGTCGATCTCGAACAGCTTGTCGCACAGGCTGGCGAAGACGATGCGCGCGGTGTAGGTGCGCGATAGCGACGGGTCGAGCACGTCGGGATCGTCGCCGATGCCGATGCGCAAATGGCCTTGGGCGAAGGCGTTGCTGGCGGCCAGGCACAACGACAGCGTTGCCGCGACGCGACGGATGGTAGGCAACATCGGCGGGTCCTACTTCAGCTTCACATCCATGACGCGGATCAAGCCGTCGGGAATCGGCTTGAAGCCCTCCACCTTCGCGGTGTGCGCGATCAGGTACTGTGGATGGTAGATGTAGATCATCCAGCCGTTGGCCAGGAACTTGGCGGCGATCTTCTCGTAGACCTTCTTGCGCGTGGCGAAGTCGTTGGAGGCGCGCGCCTCCTTGTGCCACTCGTCGATCTCCTTGTCGCAGTAACGGCCGGTATTCAGCGGCGAGCCACAGGTCTGGTAAAGCACGGTGTTGCCGTCGGGATCGACACGCCCGCTCCACAGGTTCTCGTAGAGCTGGAAGTCGCCGTCCTCGGCCGCCTTGAGGCCGGTCGCCGCCTCGACCACGCGGATCTTCAGGTCGAAGCCGGCCTCGGCCACCATCGACTGCAGGACCTCGGCGGCCTGGCGCAGCTCGGGATTGTTGGCGACCATGAAATCGATGGTGAGCCGGCCGGTCACGCCCGCTTCCTTCATGAGAGCCTTGGCCTTGGCGATGTCGCGCTTGGGAATGGGGAACTCCTTCATGTACCACGGGCTCTGCGGATTGACCCACTGGTTGCCCGGCACGAACTCGCCGTTGAACACGACCTGGTTCAGGGCCTCGCGGTCGATCGACAGATCGAACGCCTGGCGCACGCGGGCGTCCTTGCCCAGCGGATTGTCGGCCTTGGGCCCGTTGGCGACATTGACCAGCAGGGCCCAGAAGCCGAGCGACACCGCCGTGCTGAGCTTGAGCCTGGGATCGTCGCGCACGGTCTTGATGTCGGTGGCGAGCAGCCGCTCCATCAGGTCCAGCCCGCCCGAGCGCAGGTTGGCGAGGCGCACGGTGCTGTCGACGATCGGCAGGTAGGTGATCTTGTCGATGAAGACGTGGTCCTTGTTCCAGTAATCGGCGAACCTCTCGAGCACGATCTTGTCCTGCGGGATGCGCTCGACGAACTTGTAGGGGCCGGCGCACACCGGCTTCAGGGCGAACTTGTCACCCGCCGACTCGGCGGCCTTGGGCGAGACCAGCATGCCCGAGCGGTCGGTGAGCTGCGCCAGCAGCGGCGAGAACGGCTGCTTGAGGTTGAGCTTCACGGTCAGCGGATCGACGACCTCGACGGTGTCGACGGCGGCGAGCTCGGGCTTGCGGAACGAGCCCTTCATGTTCATGTGCCGATCGAGGCTGTACTTGGCCGCGGCCGCGTCGACCGGCTCGCCGTCATGGAACTTCACGCCGGGCCGGAGCTTGATCGTGACGGTCTTGCCGTCGGCCGAGGTATCGGAGGAGAGCGCCAGTTGCGGCACGATCGCGCCCTTCTCGTCGATGTCGAAGAGCTTGTCGCAAAGCGCCGCGAAGACGATGCGCGTGGTGTAGAAGCGCGAGGTGGTGGGATCGAGGCCGTCGGGATCGTCGCCCAAACCGATGCGCAAATGGCTCTGCGCCGAAGCGGTCCCCGCGGCCAGGCAGAAAGCGAGGGCAAGAACCGCACTGCGGGTTTTCGATCTCATCAGGCCTCCATCGCGCACGTTGTCGAGACGCAGTCGGTGCTGCACGGCGCATGCCAGTCCAGCCTATTAACGCCGTCGAGGCGTAAATCCTGCGTGATCGATCCAGCGATAACCACTGCCCGCCACCGTCAGTTTGGTGAATTCCTCCGCAGCGCGGGTGCTACAGACTCCTGGTGCCGGCGCCGTTGCTCCATATCGAGACCTCTCCCACCATGCCGACGTCCGCCGACATCGTGGTGATCGGCGGCGGCATTGTCGGCGTCTTCGCCGCCTATTATCTGGCGCGTCGCGGCGTACGGGTGGCGCTGGTCGAGAAGGGCCGCATCGCCGCCGAGCAGTCGAGCCGCAATTGGGGCTGGTGCCGGCAACAGAACCGCGATGCGCGCGAGCTGCCTATGGCCATGGAAAGCCTGACGCTGTGGCAGCGGCTGGCGGCCGAGATCGGCGAAGACGTGGGCTTCCGGCGGTGTGGCCTGCTCTATCTCAGCGACGACGCCGCCGAGATCGAGACCTGGGCGCGCTGGAACGATGTGGCGCGACCGTTCGGCCTCACGACGCACGTCTTCGGCGCCGAGGAGGCGGCCGAGCGCGGCAAGGCCACCGGGCGTCGATGGAAAGGTGGCGTGTTCTCCGCCTCCGACGGCATCGCCGACCCTGTGCGCGCCGGACCGATCGTGGCCCGCGCCATCGTCGCGGCCGGTGGCAGCGTGCACCAGATGTGCGCGGCGCGTGGCCTGGAAATCGAGGGCGGCCGCGTCAGCGGCGTCATCGCCGAGGCCGGCACCATCCGCACGCGGACGGTGGTGCTTGCGGCCGGTGCGTGGGCGTCCGCCTTCTGCCGCCAGGTCGGCTTCCGTTTCCCGCAAGCCTCGGTGCGCCAGTCCATCCTGGCCGTCGCGCCGACGAACCAGGACGTGCCGGACGCCCTGCATACCGGCGCTGTCTCGGTCACGCGCCGCGGCGATGGCGGCTATACCTTGGCGATCAGCGGCCGCGGCCGTGTCGATCCGACACCGCAGAAGCTCCGCTTCGCGCGAGAGTTCGTGCCGATGTTCGTGCGGCGTTGGCGCTCGCTGGCGCCCGGCGGCCTCGAAGGCTGGCGCGCCAGCTTCGAGAGCCTCGACCGCTGGCGCACCGACGCGCCATCGCCGATGGAGCGCATGCGCACGCTCGATCCGTCACCTGATCGGCGACAGATCGACGAGACATATCGCCGGGCCTGCAGCCTGCTGCCGGCATTGCAGGGCGCTCCGGTCGCCGCCGCCTGGGCCGGCTACATCGACAGCACGCCAGACGGCATCCCGGGCATCGGCGAGGTGCCGGGTCTGCCGGGCCTCGTCCTGGCCGCGGGATTCAGCGGTCACGGCTTCGGCATCGGCCCGGGCGCCGGTCATCT
>JADHLS010000392.1 GCA_016780605.1 Reyranella sp. | reverse complement strand
CCGAGTGCTTCACCGCCTCCAGCGTCTCGACCATGCCGATGGTGTTGAAGGTGACGCCATAGGGCGTTTTGGTGCCGGCCTTGGCGGCGTTCTTCAGGCGCAGGTCGATCGGATCCATGTCGAGCTTCAGGGCGAGCATGTCGAGCGTGGACTCGACGGCCCACGCCGAGATCGGCGCGCCGGGCGCGCGATAGGCCGCGACCTTGGGCCGGTTGCTGACGACGTCGAAGCCCTCGATGTAGACGTTGTCGATGTCGTAGCAGGCGAAGCTGCACATGCAGGCCGGTCCGACCGGCGAGCCCGGGAAGGCGCCCGCCTGCATCTGGATGATGCACTCGGCGGCGACGATGCGGCCGTCCTTCCTGGCGCCGATCTTGACCTTGACGTTGCCGCCCGGCGCCGGGCCGGAGGCCTTGAACACGTCCTCGCGCGACATGGTCATCTTCACCGGCTTGCCCGCCTTCTGCGACAGCCGCATGGCCAGTGGCTCGAGATAGACCACGGTCTTGCCGCCGAAGCCGCCGCCGATCTCGGTCGGCGTCACGCGGATCTGCGAGGTCTCGATGCCGAGCAGCCGGGCGCAGAAGCCGCGCACCTGGAAGTGGCCCTGAGTGGTCGACCAGACCTGGATCTGGCCATCCTCGGCGGCCGACGCCAGGGTGGCGTGCGGCTCGATGTAGCCCTGGTGCACGGCCTGCGTCGTGTAATCCTTCTCGATCACGATCTCGGCCTGCTCGAAGCCCGCCTTGGCATCGCCCTTCTTGAACTCGATGCGCTTGGCGATGTTCGACGGCTTGGAGGCGGGCGGGTTGGCGCCCTCGGTCAGGAGATGATCGTGCAGGACCGGCGCGTTGGGCTTCATCGCCTCGGCAACGTCGATGACGTGCGGCAGGACCTTGTAGTCGACCTTGATCAGATCCAGCGCCTGCTTGGCGATCGCTTCCGACACCGCGGCGACAGCAGCGACGGGATGGCCCTCATAGAGCGCCTTCTCGCGCGCCATGATGTTGCGCGTGATGTCGCGCATGTTCACCTGCATCTCACCGGTCGGCACGATGAGGTTGGCCTGGTCGGGAAAGTCAGTCGCGGTGATCACCGCCTTCACGCCGTTCAGCGCGAGCGCCTTCGAGGTGTCGATCGACCTGATCTCGGCATGGGGGTGCGGCGAGCGCAGCACCTTGCCGATCAGCTGGCCCGGCAGGTTGAAGTCGGCGCCGAAGCGGGCGCGGCCGGTGACCTTGTCGGCGCCGTCCGGACGCTCCGGACGGGTGCCGATCCACTTGTACTTGCCTTCGAGATTGGGGCGATGCTCGCTCATCAGGCGGACTCCCTCATTTCAGCGGCCGTCTCGAGGACCGCGGTGACGATCTTGTCGTAGCCCGTGCAGCGGCAGAGGTTGCCCGCCAGCCAGTAGCGGACCTCTTCCTCCGTCGGGTTGGGATGCTTCTCGAGCAGGGCCTTGGAGGCGACCAGGAAGCCCGGCGTGCAGATGCCGCACTGCAGGGCGGCCATCTCGACGAACTTCTTCTGCAGCGGATGCAGCTTGTCGCCCTCGGCCATGCCTTCGATGGTCTCGATCTTCATGCCCTGCGCTTCCGGTGCCAGCACCAGGCAGGAGCAGACCAGGCGGCCGTTGACGGTGACGCTGCAGGCGCCGCAGTCACCCGAGCCGCAGCCTTCCTTGCTGCCTGTGAGCCCGAGATTGTCGCGCAGGACATCGAGCAGGGTCTGGTTGGCGTCGCACAGGAACTCGGTCGGCGCGCCGTTGATGGTGGTGTTGACGTGGATCTTGGCCATGTTCAGCGATTTCCCCTTTGAGCGGGCCCATTAAACCGGGCGGTGCCCGCGATGTTCGATGCCGTTGATGCGATCGTGCGCGATCTTGGCGGTGCGCTTCAGCAGCACGCCGGCGATCTTGGTGCGGTACTTGATGGTGCCGCGCTTGTCGTCGATCGGCTTGCACGCCGCCGAGCAGGCGGCCGCCGCGGCGTCGAGCGCCGCATCGTCGAGCTTGGAGCCGATCAGCGCCTTGGCGGCGTCCTTGACCAGCAGCACGGTGGGAGCGACGGCGCCGAGCCCGACGCGCGCATCGGCCACGGTGTCGCCCTTCATGGTGAGCGAGACGCCGACGCCGACGACGGCGATGTCCATCTCGGTGCGCGGGATGAGCCGCAGATAGGCGTCGGACGAGTTCTTCGGCCGCTTGGGCAGCGTCAGGCTGACCACGATCTCGCCGGTCTTCAGCGAGGTCTTGCCCGGTCCGACACAGAACTCCTCGACCGGCACCTTGCGCTTGCCGTTGGGCCCCGCGACGTTGACGATGCAGCCCGCGGCGACCAGGGCCGGCACGCTGTCGGCGGCCGGCGAGGCGTTGCACAGGTTGCCGCCGGCGGAGGCGCGGCCCTGGACCTGGGTCGAGCCGATCAGGTTCACGGCCTCGATCACGCCCGGCCAGGTCTTGCGCAGCTTCTTGTGCTCGCCCAGCACGGCGGCCGGCGTCGCCGCACCGATGGTGAAGCTGCCGTTCTTCTCGACGATCGACACCATCTCGGGGATCTTCTTCACATCGACGATCACCCCGGGGGTGCGGGCGCCCGACTTCATCTGCACCAGGAGGTCGGTGCCTCCGGCCAGGATGTAGCCCTTGCCCTTGGCGGCCTGCATGAACTTCACCGCGTCCTTCACGGTTTTTGCAGACTGATATTGGATTTCACTCATTAGCAGGCGTCTCCCCTAGGAATCTTCGGAATTTCGGTGGCGGCGTATCTGAGCGGACTGCAAGCCGCAGTGCAAGCCGGACGTGCCGAAATCGGCCGGTTTTCCGCGCACTTGACACGATTGCTTTCGCATCACGCGGGCTCATTGCCGGGAGCGCGCCACTCCAGTGGCGCACCATATACTGCTGCGACACCCTATGAGCGGCACTGGAGTGCCGCGCTCCCGGCAATGAGCGGGTCATGACGCCGTCGCCGCCACCGGCTCGCCGTGGGTGCGCTGCCACAGGGCTTCGAGGCCGGTCGCCAGGTCGGCGTAGCGGACGGGGCGCGCGGAGGCGCCGAGGGCTGTGATGGCGGCCTCGCCGATATGCTGGCCGAGCGCGCGGTAGGCTTCGAACTGGCCCTCGTTGAAGAACTGGTCGGCTGTCGTCTCGTGCGGGAAGGTCGGGCTCTTGTGGCGGTACTGGCCGATCACCTCGTCCTCGTCGCCGGTGCAGCTCGCCTTGAGATAGAGCAGCCAGCCCGTCTCCTTCTCCCCGGGATAGACGATGCGGCCCAGCACCAGGTGCGCCCCGGTGTGGGTGTCGGCCTTCAGCCGCAGCGCATCCAGGTTCATCTCGATATGGACTCCGAGATCGATGTAGGCGGTGCGCAGCAAGGTCGCGAGGCCGGCGAAGTACATCTGCGGATCGCACTCGCCATCGCCGATGACGATGATGCGGCAGCGCCGGCGCAGCAGCTCGATGGTCGCCAGATTCTCGATGTGCCCGCCGTCGCTCAGGTTCACCCAGCGATGCTTCTCGTCCAGCCGCATCGCCATCTCGAGCAGCAGCGCCTGCGGCCGCACGCGCCAGCGGAAGCGGTCGGCGAAGGTGTTCTTCAGCTTCACCAAGGGGTCGCCCGCGGCGATCGACTGGCCGTCTTCGACGGCGACGTCATCGTAGCGCGTGTAGCGATAGTCTCGACGCTCGCCGGACGGGGCGGACACCGTCACGAGCTGCCGCCCACCGTCGAGCTCCTGCACGCGAACCGTTCCGCCGATCTCGCTCAGCACGCGCGGTCCGGGGCGACGGATGAGGCGCGTGCCCGGCTTCACCTCATCGCCGTCCTTCACCACCAGCTCGGCGCCCGCCGTATAGACATGGCGGCGGGTCTCGCCATCGGTGCCGGTCACCACAACGGTCGTCCCCTCCTCGACGCTCACCCGGCCTTCGATCTCACTCACCGGCTGGGTGCTGAAGCGCATCAGCGTGCTGATGCTGGAGCCGAGATAGCCGCCGCCCGACACGGTCGACATGTAGTCGAAATGATGGAACAGCCCGGCCTGGTGGAAGGCCTGGGCGATGCCGAGATTGAAGGTGGCCGAGCGGATGCCGCCGCCGGAGAAGGCAATGCCCGCCAGCCCATGCGCCGTCGTCGGCAGCGTGGTGTCGGCGAGGCCGCGCCCGGCTCCCTTGTCGTCGAGCAGCTCCCAGCGGCTGCGCACCGAGCGCAGCTCGTCGACGAACACCTCGGCGAAGGTAAACCCGGCGCGATCGTCCTTGCGTTCGCCAGTGTCGATGTGGCGCGCCAGGTCCTCCTCGAGGCGGCCGGGATGGGGCACCCAGACACCAAGCCGCATGTTGATCATGGTCATGAAGGCGACCAGGGCGGGCGACGTGCTGCGGCCCATGTTGGGCGAGGCGGCGGCGGCCGAGATCGCCATGGCGCTGGCGAGGTTCACCTGCGGGAAGACCTGCTCCATCGAGGCGCTGCGGCAATAGCCGGTGCGCTCGCCGCCGATGAACTTCTTGCTGAAGATGAAGAAGTCGCTGTGGCGGTCGCGCAGGCCGATATCGGCGCTGCCCTGCAGGTTGAGCGCGACGTTGATCAGGTGATAGGGCGCCGTCGAGCCGGCCTCGTGGTAGCAGAGCTCGCCGAGCGGCACGTCCTCCTCGATATCGACCTGGCCGCGCGCGTTGACGCCGAGCAGGAAGGCCGAGGCCAGCCGGTCGCGGTAGAGCGCGTGCACCGAGGTCTGGTTGATGTCGACCGTCAGCCAGCCGAACAGCCAGAGCTCGACCGCGACGGCGAGCACGAAGAGCTTCAGCGGCAGGTCCGAATTGTCCATGTCGAGCGCGGCGGTGGCGGCGAAGATGCCGTAGATGACGGCGGCCAGCAGCAGGTGCAGCCCGATGATGGAGGCCAGCAGGCCCGAGAGGCGGCCGTATTCCGGCGCCGAGAAGGTGCCGTTGCGGTAGCCCGTCGCCATGGCGAACAGGATGCCGACGATGAAGACCGCCGGCGTCACCAGCAGCAGGATCAGCAGGTGCTCGAGATGGGCGATGCCGTTGAACAGGCCAGTCAGCAGGTCGCCGCCGGGCGTGGCGTTGCCCTGGAAGACCAGGTACTCGGCCACCACGACGATCAGCGCCAGCGGCGCGATCACGCTGCCCACCGCGATCACCGCCACCGCCACCATCTGCCAACGGCCGCTCAGCACGCTCAGCAGCTTGGGCGCGGCGCTGAGCGAGGCGATGGCGGTCGCGGCCAGCGCCAGGTACTCGCGCCACGGCAGGTGCTTGCCGATCAGCCGGTGATACCAGTCGACGAGATGCGGCAGCAGCTCGAACACCGCCGCGCCCAGCACCAGGAGAAGCGCGATCGCGAAGCTGCGTTCGTAGCGGTCGCGCGATTCGACCGAGCTGTCGCTGCCGCTCGCCAGGCTCTTCTTGTAGCCCGCGATCTTGCTCAGCATGGTCGCGACCGGGAACAGCAGCACCCAGCCGACCGCCAGCGCCAGCACCAGCGGCGTCAGCAAGATGCGGTCATGCATGTAGGGATAGAGGAAGCTCAGCGCGATGGCCGCGAGCAGCAGCGGCGGGCTGAAGATCAGCGCATTGATGAAGATGCCGCGGGCGAGCACGGCGGCGATGCGCAGATAGTCGAGGAAGCCGCCCACCGCCATGTAGTTGGAATGGTTGCGCAGCCACGTGAGGAAGGGCGATTCGGTCGGGCCTTCGCTCAGGGCAAAGGGGAAATCGCCGTACTTCGCGGCGCTGCGAGGGCGGTCGCCCGGCCAATCAGTCACGGTAGGCCCCC
>JADHLS010000391.1 GCA_016780605.1 Reyranella sp. | reverse complement strand
AACGAAGGTCGCTGCCTGGGCCAACAAGATCACCTGAGGAGGAATCCCATGCCGAAGTGGCGCTACACCAAGGGCCTGCACGATCTCGGCAACGGCTGCTACGCCTGGCTGCAACCCGACGGCAGCTGGGGCTGGAGCAACGCCGGGCTGCTCACCGATCACGACCAGACGCTGCTGGTCGACACGCTGTTCGATCTCAAACTGACGGCCGAGATGCTGGCGGCGATGCGCGCCGCCGTGCCCGCCGCCAAGGCGATCGGCCGGCTGGTCAACACCCATTCCAACGGCGACCACACTTTCGGCAACCAGCTGGTGACGGGGGCCGAGATCATCGCCTCGCGCGCCTGCGCCGAGGAGATGAAGGAACGGCCGGCCGAGGAGCTGGCCGCCATGCAACGCAATTGGCGCCAGCTCGGCGCGGCCGGCGCCTTCCTGCACGAATCGATGGGAGCCAAGTTCAAATGGGATGACGTCACGAACACCCTGCCGACGCGGGTGTTCGATGGCGAGCTCAAGCTCAAGGTCGGTGACAAGGACGTGCTGCTCAAAGTCGTCGGCCCCGCGCACACGCGCGGCGACCTCCTGGTGCACGTGCCGAAGGATCGCACCGTCTTCACCGGCGACATCCTGTTCGTCGAGGGCCATCCCGTGCTGTGGGCGGGCCCGGTCGACAACTGGGTGGCCGCCTGCGACCAGATCCTCGCCTGGGACGTCGAGACCGTGGTGCCCGGCCACGGTCCGATCACCGACAAGCAGGGCGTGCAGGCGATGAAGGACTACCTGCTCCACATCAAGGCCGAGGCGCGCCGCCGTTACGATGCCGGTATGCCGGTATTCCAGGCTGCGCGCGACATCGCGCTCGACCGCTTCGCGAGTTGGGGCGATGCCGAGCGCATGGTCGTCAATGTCGCCTCGCTCTACCGCGAGTTCGGCTCCAAGCAGGAGCTCGGCGTGATGGAGCTGTTTGGCGAGATGGGCCGCATGCACGCCGAACTCAAGGCCAAGGCGCACGGGCATGGCCACAGCCACGCCCACTGACGAGATCAGCGCGCCACTCCTGCGGGCGCCCGCACGTTGGCGTACTCGTATCGGACCTCACTCTTCACCTGGTTGGCGCCCTGATCCATCGTCACGTTGTGGCGCAACGGCAGGCCGGTCGCCGACGAGATCCAGATCTGCGCTTCGCTGGCGCTCGACGCGCTCTTGCTCTTGACGCCGTAGAGTTCGGCCGGCTGGCCGTCGACGGGCTCGCTGCCGAGCCGCGTACAGCTGTGCTCGGCCTTCAGCATCGCCTGGCGCACATTGCCTGCCGCCTTCGCGGCGTCGTAGGGGCTCGCCGTCCATTGACCGTGAGACTGCGTGTAGAACGTGCCGTTGAGGTGGATGATCTCGCTCTGGATCGCCCTGCCCGGCACGGCGGCAGTTTCGATGGTGATCTTCTGGTGCACCGGCACTGTCGTCTGCTTGACGATCGCCGCCAGCACGGCCTCGCAGGCCGCGTCGTCGGCGCACACGACCGACGACGACATTCCAAGCGTCACAACCCCCAGCGCAAGAACAGCCATCGTCCTCATGGTCACTGCTCCCGGCGCAACTTTCGCGGTTCGCCTGGCGTTCGGGCCCACAAGGTCAACCGTCGCGATGGGAGGCTACGCCATGCAGATCACCGGCTTCAAGGATATGTATATCGCCGAACTGCAGGAGCTGCGCAGCCTCGAGGTGCAGCTCGACGAGGCGCTGCTGCACCTCACCGAGATGGCGACCCATCGCTCGCTCAAGGATCTGCTGGTCGACTACCGCGGCCGGACGCGGGAGCAGAGGGAGCGGCTCGATGTGATCCTGCTCGTGCAGGACGCGATGCCGCCCTGATCGCGGCCTCGGGTCGCGATTTTATTCAACCGTACGGTTGACAATAAGAAGGGACGGTCTATATTCAACCATATGGTTGAATTACAAACCCCTCAGCTGGATAACGTCTTCCACGCCCTGGGTGACGCCACGCGGCGGCAGATGCTGCGCGAGCTCAGCGCTGGCGAGCGCACGGTGGGCCAGCTCGCCGAGCCCTTCGCCATCTCCCTGCAGGCCGCCTCCAAGCACATCAAGTCGCTGGAGAATGCCGGCCTGGTCCGCCGCGAAGTACGCGGCCGCACCCATGTCTGCCATCTCGAACCGGGGCCTCTCGCCAGCGCGCATGAGTGGCTCTCCTACTACCGGCGCTTCTGGAATGACCGCCTCGACATCCTCGAACGCCTCCTGCGCGAGGAGGACGCCAGGGCCAAGGCCGACAAACCCCGCAAACCCAAAGGAGACGACCGATGACCGACTTCGCGAGCCCCTCCGACCACGGCACGCTGATCGGGCCCACCACGCTCAAGATCGAGCGCCTGCTGCCCGGCCCGATCGACCGCGTGTGGCGCTATCTCACCGACAGCGACCTGCGCGCCAAGTGGCTGGCCTCGGGCACCATGGAGATGAAGGAGGGCACGCCGTTCGAGTTCGTGTGGCGCAACGGCCGGCTGACGACACCGACCGGAAAGAAGCCGGAGGGCTTCGGCGACGAGCATCGCATGCAAAGCCGCATCACCGAGCTCGATCCGCCGCGCAAGATCTCCTTCACCTGGAGCAACAGCGGCGACGTCACCTTCGAGCTGACGCCGCGCGACGACAAGGTGCTGATGACCGTGATCCACCGCCGCCTGCCCGACCGCACCACCATGCTGAGGGTGGCTCCGGGCTGGCACATGCACCTAGACGTCCTGGTCGCGCGCATGACGGACAGCGAGCCCGAGCCGTTCTGGGACGGCTGGACGCGACTGCAGGGCGAGTACGACAAGCGGTTGCCGAGGTAAGCCATGCGCAAGCTGATTGCCGGAATGAAGGTCTCCGTCGATGGCAAGACGGAAAGCAGCGAGGGCATGGCCGACTGGGTCGATGCCTGGTCGGAAGACTACGGGCTGACGCCTCAGATCGACGCCTGCGTGCTGGGCGCCGGCATGTACCCGGGCTACGAGCGCTACTGGACGGGCATCCGCAACGAGCCCGCCACGCCGGCCTGGATCACCGGCGCGCCACCGACGCCGGCCGAAATCGAGTGGGCAGAGTTCGTCACCCGCACGCCGCACTATGTGCTGTCGACGACGCTCACCACGGCGGCATGGCCGCAGACGCGCTTCCTGCGCAGCACGGCCGATGTCGCCACGCTGAAGCGGCAGCCGGGCAAGGATATCTATCTGATCGGCGGCGCGCGCACGACGGCGAGCCTCATGGATGCGGGGCTGGTCGACGAGCTTCGCCTGATCGTGCATCCACTGGTCGCCGGCGACGGCAAGGCGCTGTTCGCGTCCATGCCGCGCCGCCCGCTCGACCTCAGGAAGATGGAGCCGCTGGGGAAAGGGCGTATCGGCCTTGTTTATGGCCTGGCCTGACCGGTTGGCGCGAACCGGCTGGAGAGAAAGCCGACAAACGTCAACAGCCACGCCGCCAGGGCGATGACCGTGAACGCCCACGACACCGCGCGCAGGAATGGCGCATCGAGGATCATTGCCAGGCCGTCGGTCGATACGGAATACATGCCGAGCGGGAACACCGCGCCCCACTCCACCACCTCGTAGCCGAAGGGCACGCCGCGGATCAGGTGGCGCCACACCGCCAGGATCACCAGCAACGGAATCCACCAGGTTGCCACGCTCCAGAAGAAAACGGTCAGGCCCTTCACGAAGGGCAGCAGCTCGGCGGTGAGCGGCGACAGACCCGCATTCTGCGCCAGCGTCGCTCCGGCGAGCGTCGAAATGGCGCCCGCGCCCATATTGATCCACTCCAATGACGAAAGGTCCCGCGGACCGAGCGGCACCGTGACATAGCGAGCAAGCACCAGCGCCATGAGACATAGGTAAAGCGCACCGCCGGCAAGCCACAGAACGAGCGCCGCAAGCACCAGCGGCTGCTGGAAGGCCGCAAGGGCACCGCGTGCCAGGACCAGCACCGCGAGGATGGCAACGGACTGCTGAGCCACGACGATGATCATCCATCCGCCGTTCAGGTCGGCCAGGCGCGGCTTGTCCGGCAGGCTGAGCAGCACCGCCAGCAATCCATAGCTCACGCCGGCCCACAGCACGGCAGCGGCGGCCCAGATTGCCGCCGCCAATCGTGGCTGTCCCATCTGCAGGTCGAGCTGCGTGCCGAATACCGCCAGCGCCGCAACGATCGTCAGGAAGCCCAAGCCGCGACCGTGGTTTCGTATGTCGGACGCCATCGCCTGCGGATAGAGGGCGGCACGCGCCGCCGTCGCGACCACAAGCCCGGCGAGAAAGAGCGCGTTCAGCCAGAACAGGACGGCGCCGACCATCGACATGCCGTGAAGGTGCGCCGAGACCGCGACGATGCCCGTCGCCATGACCATCGCGAAACAGGCCGGATGAAGCGTCTTGAGTTCGTCTCGACGTCCTCGTTCGAAGCGAACTTTCATTCCGCTGGCCCCGATCTCATGCCTTGGCGAGTATCCATCGTGGCCGCTGCCTGTGCTAGCGTCGGGCATGACCACCTACGCCGACTACAAGCCGCTCACCTTCCATGACGCCGCTCGCCGCTTCACCGACGGCAACGACAGTCCCCGCGCCTATCTGGAGCGCTGTCTCGAGACCATCGCCGCACGCGAGCCGGTGGTGAAAGCCCTCACCGCCATCAACGAGACCGGCGCTCGCGCTGCCGCCGACGCCAGCGCTGCGCGCTGGAAGGCGGGCAAGCCGCTGTCGCCGATCGACGGCATGCCGATCGCCATCAAGGACCTGCTCGAGACCAAGGACATGCCGACCGAGATGGGCTGCGCGGCGATGAAGGGCAATTTCCCCAAGCGCGACAATGCCGGCGTCTGGGCGCTGCGCCAGGCGGGCGCCGTGATCCTGGCCAAGACCGTGACGGCCGAGCTCGGCGGCTCGCATCCCGGGCCGACGACCAATCCGTTCGATGCCAAGCGCACGCCGGGCGGCTCGTCGTCGGGTTCGGCCGCCGCCGTGGGCGCCAACATGGTGCCGGCGGCGATCGGCACGCAGGTCGGCGGCTCGATCATCCGGCCCGCCGCCTATTGCGGGAACTTTGCGCTGAAGCCGACGCAGGGCGGCATCAATCGCGGCGAGCGGCTGGCCACCAGCCAAAGCACGCACGGCCCGCATGCCGGCTGCCTCGAGGACATGTGGCAGGTCGCGATCGAGCAGGCCAGGCGCTGCGGCGGCGATCGCGGCTCGCTCGGCCTGATCGGACCCGACACGCTGCCGGCGGCGATCAGGCCCAATCGCCTGATCGTGCTCGAGACCGAGGGCTGGCCCGACGTCGATGCGGCGACCAGGCAAGCCTTCGCCCAATTGCTCGGCCAGCTGGAGAAGGCCGGCGTGACTCTCATCCGGCGCAAGGATCACCCCTTCGTCGAGGCACTTGAGAAGGCGATCGCCAACGGCCGCGCGGTGTGCGGCGGGATCACCAGCTGGGAGAACCGCTGGTACCAGCGCGGCATGCTCGATGCCGCGCCCGATGGCCTGAGCGAACGCGCCAAGGCGACGATCCTCAAGGCCGAAGCGATGACTCCGGACGACTACCGCACCAATCTGCTGGCCCGCCAGCATGCGCAGCTGGCGCACGCGGCCGTGGCCCAGCTGGCCGACGCCGCGATCACCCTCTCCTGCCCCGGCCCGGCGCCGATCTGGGCGGGCGACGTGCCCGGCCAACCGCTGGCACCGCGGCCGACCGGCGACTTCGTGTTCAACGCGCCCTCTTCGATGCTGTTCGCGCCGGTCGTGACCGTGCCGCTG
>JADHLS010000390.1 GCA_016780605.1 Reyranella sp. | reverse complement strand
CCTCGCGATTGCCGGTGCGCACGACCATCGGCGTCAGGAGATCGGCGACGATGTGATCGTCGTTGCCGGTGTAGAGCGTGATGCGCTCCTCGGCATGGGCCTGGGCGATGCCGACCGCGACGTCGAGGGTTCGATAACGGTTGAACGGCGCCACCTTGATCGCCACGACATTGTCGATGGCGGCGAAGCGCGCCCAGAAGGCGCGCGACAGCGGGATGCCGCCCACCGCGGTCTGCAGGTAGAAGCCGACCAGCGGCATTTCCTTCGCCACGGCGGTGCAGTGATCGATCAGTTCGTCCTCGCTCGCGCCCTTCAGCGCTGCGAGCGACAGCAGCACGGCGTGGTAGCCGAGGGCGCGCGCCGTGCGCGCCTCCTCGACCGCCTGCGCGGTCTTGCCGACCGCGCCCGCAATCATCACCAGCGGACGGTCTGTCCATTCGCGTGCCGTCTCGATGGCGAGCTCGAGGACAGGCCGGTAGAGCCCGACCTCGCGGATGGCGAACTGCGTGGAATGCACCCCGACTGCCAGCCCGCCCGACCCGGCATCGACATAGTAGCGGCTGATCGCGCGCTGCGACCGCTTGTCGAACTTGCGGTCGGGTCCCAGTGCCAGCGGATGGGCGGGAATCACCGAGCCTTGCCGCAACAGGGTGAGGACCGGCGCCGGGAGGTCACGCCAATGAAGGGCCTTGTCCGAGGTCATGGGCCATCCTAGCCGAGTTCGGGCCCCGCGAGGGCAAAGACGTGCGAGGCATCGTCGAGGCCTTTGGCGTCTCCCAAGGTCATGCGCATGTAGCCGCGGGGCGTGACGGCACCCTGCTTCTCCAGCCACGACCGCACGGCGCCATGGGCGGCCGGCACGTCGACAATAAAAGGTCCTGGCGCCGCCGAGGCGGCCTTGCTGATCAAGGCAAGCGCGATCGCCTCACTGTCCGCCACCACGGGACCGAGCGAGGTCGCCATTCGACCTTCGCGGCCGAGCACATAGCCCACGATCCCTCCGGCGCGATCCTCGGCGATCCAGGCTCGGCCGGGCTGGCGCAGCGCGAGATGCGCCAGGACGGCGGGCCGCTCCATACCCGTCAGCGGGCGGTCGTAGAGCGCGAGCCTCGGCAGGTCGGCCGCTCCGATCGCGCGCAGCGTCACGCCGAAAGGTGCCGCGACCTCGTCCCTGGCCTCATCGAAGTGCCAGCGGGCGATGGCGTAGAGGTCGTGGAACCCGAGCGGCAGGTAGATCGGCCGACCTTGTTCGGTGGCATCGAGACCGGCGACAGCGCCCGCCGACCGCACCTCCTCGATACAGCGCTTCAGCAGGCCGGTACCGACGCCGCCGCGCCGACGCTCCTTCGTCACCAGCACCATGCTGATCCAGGCGAGCTTCCGGCCGAGCGGCAGCACCAGCGAGCTCGCCTGCCAACGGCCGTCCGGGCCGACGCAGCCGAAACCGCGGCCGGCTCCCAGCATGAACCGCCAGTCGGCGAGATTCTGGTTCCAGCCCGCCTCGACCGACAGTGGCCACACCGCCTCGCAAAGCGCCGCATCGATTGGCCGGACATCCAACGTTTCAATACTTGCCATCGCGCACCTCGTAGTGCGTGGGCTTGTCGATCGTCGCCATGCCGCGGGCCAGCCAGTCGGCCGTCCATTCGATCATGCGGCCAAGCGGCACCGACGGCGGCCCGAACTCCTTCACCATGCGCCGCGAATCGTTCAGCCAGCCGGTCGCTGCCGGGGTGCCGGTGAGCCTGGGCTGCCTGCCCAAAAGCTTGCCGAACTCGCCCGCCAGCCAGCGCACCTCGATGGTCTCGGGACCGGTCACATTGATGGGCGTCGTCGGCGTGGTCGCGTGGGCAAGGCAGCGCAGCGCCACGCTGTTGGCGTCGCCCTGCCAGATCACGTTGACGTGGCCCATCGCGAGATCGATCGGCTCGCCATCGCGCACCTTGCGGCCGACGTCGTGCAGCACGCCGTAGCGCATGTCGATGGCGTAGTTCAGCCGGAACAGCCGGCCCGGCGTGCCGTGCTTGTTGGAAAAGTACTCGAACATGCGTTCGCGGCCGGCGCACGTGTTGGCATAGTCGCCGGGCGGCGGCACCGGCGGCACATCCTCGCTGGCGCCGCCACTGTCGACCGGCACGAAGGGATAAACGCAACCCGTCGAGAAAGCGACGATGCGCGACTCCTTGAATACCTCGGCGACCATCGCCGGCACCTGCACATTCATCGCCCAGGTGAGCGGCACGTCGCCGGCGGCGCCGAACTTGCGGCCGGCCATGAAGACGACATTGGCGGCCTTGGGCAGGTTCTCAAGCTGCGCCCGATCCAGAAGATCGGCCGAGATCGGCTCGACGCCCGCCTTCATCAGCGCCTCGCGCACGCCCGCTTCGCTGAACCGCGCCACACCCATCACCCTCTTCGACGGCGCCGCGCGCTTGGCGAGGCGAGCGAGTGTCGGGCCCATCTTGCCGCCGACGCCCAGCACGATGATGTCGCCTGGCGTCCGGGCGAGGTCGGCAACCAGCGCATCGGAAGGCGTCGTCATGAAGTCCTCGACGGCTTCGACGGACTCGAAGCGGGTCGGCAGCGTCATGTCGCAACTCCCTTCATCGGCGTCATCGACCAAAAGTCCATGTCGGCGCCGACGGCGAAGCCCGGAACGTCAAGCGAGCCCAGGGCGAGCTTGCCGCCCGCCGCCTTGAGGCGCGCCGGCTTGCCGTCCTTCTTCTCGTAGAGATCAGGATGAGCGGCGGCGAAGGCAAGCTGCTCGCTCTCGGGCGCGAAGCTCATGCCGTCGATGAAATGATGGGCGTTGCGCTCGACATGGGTGAGGCCGAGCAGCGAGACCAGTGCCAGGTCCTGCTGCACGCTGACGCCGGGCCAGGTCGTGAGGTCTTCGGCCGACATGAAGTGGCCGCTGCCGAGATGAGCGATGCGCACCGCGTTCAGGATCGACTTGTAGAAGCCCTTGCAGTTCTTGCTCGAGACGCCGGTGTAGCCCAGTCGCAGCGCCGAGGGGAACGAGGACAGCTCGCCGTCCGATTCGTCGATGATCACCGGCCGCAGCTGGGCCAACGGCCCGACCGAGCGCGACAGCGCCACCGCGCGCTTGATCGGCTGCTCGATGAACAGCGTGGATTGCGCGAGCTTCGCCAGCCGCGGCGTCTCGCCGACCTTGCGCCATAGCTCGACGATGCCCTCGACGTTGTCGTATTGCTCGTTGCCGTCGAGGGTCGCGCGGTAGTCGCCGGCGCCGGCATCCAGCACGGCGGCGATGCGGCCGAGACGATCGAGGTCGGCCTTGATGTCACCGCCCACCTTCAGCTTGTAGTAGCGGCCGCGATAGTACGAGACGACCTCCTCGAGGGTCTCCGGCAGGCCGTCATTCACGCGCTCCGCTGCCGGCCGGTCGGCGGCGGTCAGGGGATCGACCAAGCCTACGGTATGACGCACGTCGATGCTCTCGCCCGGTTTCAGCTTCGCCAGGAACGGCGCGATCTCGTGATCCTCGATATCGGGCGTCAGTGGCGTCGTGCGGATGCCGGGCACGTTGCGCGTGATCATGGTCGCGAAAGACTGGCCGGTCGCCTTGCCCACCGCGTCGAGGATGGCGCGATCTATCAGAGCCGGACCATACGCCGCGACCAGCGGGTTGAGGCCGAGCGCGGCACCACGCTTCTGCTGGTCGCGGTAGGTATCGGCGAAGAGATCGAAGGGCGCGGCAGGCCCACGCGCGCGATAGAGCTCGATGGCAAGCCCGATTGCCTGGCGCAGCTGATCGAGGTTCTGTTCGTCGGTGAACTCGGGGCTCTTCTCGAACCACTTGGCAGCCAGCGCCTCGGCGGCAACGCCGTGGCTCGTGCGGCCATCGGCAAGCGAGATGCGGACCCGGATCACGGCCTGCGTGGCGTTGGTGACGGTGATGACGCCGAAACGGAAGGCGAGCCGCATCTTCACATGCCGCTCATAGCGTTCGACGTCCTCCAGCTTGACCTTCATACGCCCGACTCCAGGAGACCCGCGACATAGCCGATCATGCGCGCGGCGCAGGTCGGACCGTCGGGTTCATAGACGAAAGGCTCCATGGCGATCCAGCCGCCGTATCCGGTTTCGCGCAAGGCCTTCACGATCGGCGCGAAGCGATCGTCGCCCTGTCCCGGGCCGCGCCTGTTGCGATCGTTGAACTGGACGTGGGCCAAAAGGCCGCTCGGCATCCAGCGGCGGATGGCGTCGGCCACCGGCTCGGGCTCCATCAGGCTGGCGGCCAGGGTGTCGACCATGATCCGCAGCGCGGGATTGCCCAGGCGCCGGACAACATCGGCCGCTTCGGCGAGCGTGTTGACGAAATTGCAGTCGGGCCTGGCCAACGGCTCGAGGCAATAGGCGACCTTGGCCGTGGCCGCCTGCTCCGCCGCCAGGATCCACGCCTCCTCCGCGCGAGCGGCGTCATCTGCCGTCGCGACCCGGCGCTGTGCCGGCGAGCCGTGCACCAGGTAGCTGCCGCCGAGCTCGGCGCACAGGTCCACCGAAGCCCGCAGCACGTCGACGCTCTTCTGCCACACCACGCGATCGGAGGTGGTGATGGACAAACCCGCCGGTGCGGCGAGCAGCCAATGCAGGCCGCTTACCTCGATCCCATTATCGGCACAGGCCTTGCGGATCTCCGATCGCTTGGCCGCCGGCATGCGCCATGCATCGTCGCCGAACGTGAAGGGCGCCACCTCGAGGCCGCGATAGCCGAGTTTCGCGGCAAGGGCGCACTGACGATCGAATGGAAGCTCGCGGAGCACCTCATTGCACAGAGCCAGTCTCACCGATGATCCCCAAGCTTGACGGTATTCTGACGCTTCGCCAGTGTGCCCGAATGTGCGGCTGCGCATGATCAAATTCCAGCCTTTGCTACGCCAATACTGGCCGACTGTCGCGCTGTTCGCGTTCCTGCTCGCAAGCTGGCAGATCGCCGTGAGCATGGGCGGCATCCGCGAATATCTGCTGCCCTCCCCGCTCGCGGTGTGGAACGCGCTATGGCACGGCGACACTGCGTGGGAGCAGCATCTCTGGGTCACGACGCTCGAGATCATCGGCGCCTTCTTCCTGGCAGCGGCGGTCGGCGTGGCGCTGGGCGTGGCCATCGCCTGGTCGCCGCTGGTGGCCAATGCCCTGGTGCCCTTCCTGGTGTTCGTGAACACGCTGCCCAAGGTGGCGATCGCGCCGCTGTTCCTGATCTGGATGGGCTACGGCATCTTTCCCAACATGCTGATGGGCGCGCTGATCGGCTTCTTCCCGGTGGTGATCAACACGGCCGTGGGGCTGAGCCAGGTCGAGGCCGACATGCTTGACCTCGGCCGCGTGTTCAACGCGCCGAAGTGGAAGATCTTCGCCAAGATCCGCATTCCCAACGCGCTGCCCTACATCCTGAGCGCGCTCAAGATCACCGCGACGGCCGCCGTGGTCGGCGCCATCGTCGGCGAGTTCGTGGCCTCGCAGAAGGGCCTGGGCTACGTCATCGTCACCACCCAGAGCAGCATGAACACCTCGGTGGCGTTCGCCTCGCTGATCTGGATTTCCGTCGTCGGGCTGGTGCTCTATGGCGCGGTCGTGGTGGCGGCGCAGCTGTGGGCGCCGTGGGCCGAAGGGGTCGACTGAATCGGGGCAAAATCGAATCGGGGAAGGCAAAGGGAGCCGATCATGAAGAGGACAATGTCACTTGCCGTCGCGGCGCTGCTGGCCGCGACCGGCAGCGCTGCGGCGGAAGAGAAGTTCACTTTCGCGTTGAACTGGTTCGCCGTCGGCGACCATGCCGCCTACTGGGTGGCGCTCG
>JADHLS010000389.1 GCA_016780605.1 Reyranella sp. | reverse complement strand
GGCGGCGATGATCACGGCCCTGGCCTGCAGGACGGTGCCCTTGGACGTCGTCACCTGCCAGAAGCCGCCGCTTAGAGGCTGCAGCGCCTGCACCTGCTCGCCCAGGTGATAGACCGGACGAAAAGGTGCCGCCTGCGCCTTCAGGCGCACTACCAGTTCGGCCGCCTCGATGCGGGGAAAGCCCGGCACGTCATAGATCGGCTTCTCGGGATAGAGCGCGGTGCATTGCCCGCCGGCGTCGTCCAGCACATCGACGACATGGCAGCGCAGCCGAACCATGCCACATTCGAACACGGCGAACAGGCCGACGGGGCCCGCGCCCACGATCACGACGTCGGTCTGGTGCGAATGTCCGGTGGACATGAATGCAAAGTGGCGAAGAGAGACCACAAAATAAAGGCCCCCGGTCGCAAGAACCGGGGGCGAATTGGTAGCTGGGGGCGGACTTGAACCGCCGACCCCGGCATTATGAGTGCCGTGCTCTAACCAGCTGAGCTACCCAGCCATGGGTGGGCGCTTTTATGCGGACGGACGGCGGGGTGTCAAGAAACGCCCCGATCACTCCGGCTGGATACCCGCCAGCGACACGATCCGGTCGCTTTTCGCGACCTCGTCGCGCACGAACTGGCGGAATTGGTCGGACGTCGTGCCGGCGGGAACAGCCCCCTGGTCACGCAAGGTCGCCTGCACCTCGCTGGCGCCGAGGGCGGCCACCATCCCTTCGCGCAGGCGATCGACGATCTCCTTCGGCGTGCCCTTCGGTACGGCGACTCCGACCCAGGTGTTGAACTCGTATCCCGCGAAACCCAGCTCCGCCATGGTCGGCACGTCGGGCAGCGCCTCCGATCGCGCCGACGAGGTCACCGCGAGCGCACGCAGCTTGCCCGACCGAACCAGCGGCACCGCCGGCGGCACGCTGCTCACCGCCATGTCGACGTGCCCGCCCACGGCATCCTGCACCAGCGGGCCCGAGCCTTTGTAGGGAATGTGCAGGAGCTTGACCTTCGCCATGCTCGACAGCAGCTCGGCCGCAAGATGTTGCGGGCTGCCGCTGCCGATCGAGCCGTAGCTCACCGTATCGGGCTTGGCGCGCGCCGCCTCGATCAGTTGCTGAAGCGACCTGTCGGTCGTGGCCGGTGCGACGAACACCAGGGGGAACGTCGCCACCAGGGTCACCGGCTCGAAATCGGTGCGCGGATCGTAGGTCATGTTCTTGAACAGGCTGGCGTTGATCGCCATCTCGCTCGCCGCGCCGAACAGGACCGTGTAACCGTCGGGTGGGCTCTTGGCGACGCTTGCCGCGCCGATCATGCCCGTGGCGCCCGGCTTGTTCTCGATCACGACGGATTGCCCCAGGATGTCCGACAGCTTCTGCGCCATCGCGCGTCCGGTGATGTCGGTCCCACCGCCAGGCGGATAGGGAATGACCAGCTTGACCGGCTTGGACGGATACGTGCTCTGCTCGGCCGACACCCGGGCCGACGCGGTCGCTGCGATCAAGGAGAACGCTGTGAGGCGAAGCGACTGGCGTCGCGACAGTTTACGAAGAGTACCGTTACGCATGCCCGCTTTATGCGCACCGCGAATGACGCAACTGTTACAGAGGGTCACTTCTCCCGCATCGTGCGCTCGTCCCACAGCCGCACGATGTAGCCGTCGGGGTCCTTGAGCTCGGGACCGTAGCCCCAGAAGGTCTTCTGGGGGTCGTGCGCGAAAGTAACGCCGCGCGCGCTCCATTCGGCGAAAGTCTTGTCGACGTCGTCGACCTGGAACCACAGGGCCGCGCCGTTCGAGACCGCACCCGGCTTCTCCTGCAGGAAAATCGCAAAGCCCTCGCAGTCCTGCAGGGAGACGGTGCGGGTGTCCGGTACCTCGAACTCGACCTTGAGGCCGAGCGTATCGGTCCACCAGGCGCGCGATCGCTCGAGATTGCTGACCGGCAGGTTGAGATGGTCGAACTTCATCATGACGTGAAGCGGCAGATGAAGCCGCCGCCCAACACGCGGCTGCCGGTGCCCGCGTCGTAGACCACGCAGGCCTGGCCCGGCGAGACGCCGATCTCGGGCTCGGCGAAGCGAACGATTGCCCCATCGCCCGTGATCTCGACCTCGGCCGGCCGCAGCGACTGCGAGGAGCGCACGCGGACCTTGACCGGCAACGCGCCGTCAAGCTTCGGGCCGAGCCAGTTCACGTCATACAGCGCGATCTCGCTACGGCCGAGCGCCGCGCGCGGGCCGACGACCACGCGGCAGACCTCGGGCTCGAGCCGCACGACATAAAGCGGCTCGTTGTCGGTGCCCTCGCGGCCGCCGAGCGCCAGGCCGCGACGTTGGCCCACGGTAAAGCGCACGATGCCGTCATGACGGCCGACGACGTTTCCCTCGAGGTCGACGATATCGCCCGGTTCCGCCGCCTCGGGCCGCAGCTTCTGCACCACCTGGGCGTAGTCGCCGTTCGGCACGAAGCAGATGTCCTGGCTGTCGGGCTTGTCGGCGACGGCAAGCTCGAAGCGCTCGGCCAGGGCCCGGGTCTCGCTCTTGGGCATGTGGCCCAGGGGAAAGCGCAGGAAATCGAGCTGGTCGGCCGTCGTCCCGAACAGGAAATAGCTCTGGTCGCGCGCCGGATCGACGGCGCGATGCAGCTCGGGACCGGCCTCGCCCATCACGCGCTGTACGTAGTGCCCGGTCGCCAGGGCCTCGGCGCCGAGCTCACGCGCGGTCTTGAGCAGGTCGCGGAACTTCACCGTGCGGTTGCAGGCGATGCAGGGCACCGGCGTCTCGCCGCGCACGTAAGCATCGGCAAAGGAGTCCATGACCTCGGCGCGGAAGCGGCTCTCGTAATCGAGCACGTAGTGCGGGATGGAAAGCCGTTCGGCGACATGGCGGGCATCCTGGATGTCCTGTCCGGCGCAGCACGCGCCGGTCCGGCCGACGGCGACGCCATGGTCGTAGAGCTGCAGGGTGATGCCGACGACGTCGTAGCCCTGCTCCTTGAGGAGCGCCGCCGTCACCGACGAATCGACGCCGCCGGACATTGCGACCACCACGCGGGTGTCGCCCGGCGCCTTGTCGATACCAAGGGAATTGGGGGCCATGGCGGGGCCTATATAGGCGCCATGCTGGGGGCGCGCCACTCATGCTCTGGCCGGACCGCGGGCCTGGAGGCCCGCGGCCCCGGAAGAGCTAATCCTGCCGATAGCCGGTGTCCCGCACCGCCTTGGCGACGCCGTTGCGGTCGTAGATGATCGCCACCCGATCGCCCATCTGGACGTCGCCGTCGTCGCGCTGGGCGATGGTGACACGCTGGCCATTGTCCTTCTGGACCGTGACCTCGATGCCGCGCCGGGTCGCGTTCTGGTCGATCGCAGTCCCGGCGATGCCGCCCGCCACCGCGCCCAGGAGACCGCCGACCACCGCGCCGCCCACCGAATTGGTGGTGGCTCCGCCGATCGCGGCGCCACCAACGGCGCCGAGACCGCCGCCGATCAGCGTGCCGTCGCTCACTCCCGTATTGCCGCTCTTGATAGGCACCTCGCGGATAGCGATCACCCGACCGGTCTCGCCGCGATAGCCGCCGGCCGCCGACGTGTTGACCACGCCCTGCTGCACGCCACCCTGCTCACAAGCCGTCAAACCACCGGCCAGCGCCAGTGGCACCAGCAGACTGACCAACCACCTGCCGAACATAGAAAGTCCTTCTCTCACTCTCACTGCGTCTGTTGGAACCCGCCGCCGGTCTGCTGGTAGCCACCCGATTGATCAGGGGCCCGCGCATTGGAGCGCACGACCTGCGCCACGCCCTGCCCGTTCTGCACGATCTGCACACGATCGCCCAGCTGGATATCTCCGTCGTCCCGCTGGGCCACGGTGACCTGCTGGCCATCGTCCTTCTGGACCGTGACTTCGATGCCGCGACCCGCACCGCGCTGGCCATCGGCAATGGAGCCGGCAATGGCGCCGCCGACGGCGCCGATCAGGGCGCCGACGATGCCGCCGCCCAGGCTCTGGCTGGTGATGGCGCCGATGGTGGCACCCGCACCCGCGCCCAGCACGCCGCCCCACACGGCGCCGTTGCCGCCGCCATAGTTGCCCGAGCCCGCCAGTGCGACTTCGCGGATGGAGACGACGCGGCCGGCATCGCCATAGCCGCCGTAGCTGCCACCGTAGCTACCCTGGGCCGGCGCCGGGTACTGACCCTGGTTGGGATATTGGCCCTGGTTGGGATAGGCCCCCTGGTTCGGATAGGCCCCTTGCGGATAGCCGCCCTGGTTCGGGTAACTGGAGCTGACCCGCTGGGCGCCGACGGGTCCGCCGCTATTGTAGGGACCCGGGCCGTAGGGCCCGCTGCCATAAGCACCCTGCGGTGGCCCACCGTAACTGCCACCGCCATAGCTGCCCGAAGGCGCGCTGGAGCTATAGACGATACCCGGCTGCACACCGTTCGACGCGCAAGCGGCAAGGCCCGCCACCAACAGTAGCGGAACCAGTACGCGGATAAAGCTGCCCCTCATGACACCCTCCCGGCCGGATACTGTATACGTATCAATATTCGGCCAAATTACGGCGTCCGTCTAATCACGAAGTCAGTCGCGCTCGTCGATCCAGGCAGCCTGGATGGCTTCCAAAATCTTCTCGTTGGACCGGTTGGGATCGTCCTCGAAATCGGGCAGTTCCATCACCCAGCGGTGAAGGTCAGTGAACCGCAGGTTGACGTTGTCGACGTCGGGATGGCGTTCCTCGAGCTCGATCGCGATGTCCTGCACATCGGTCCAACGCAGCTTCTTCGCCATCTCCCCCTCCCCGGCTACTTGTCGACCATCATGTTGCGCGTCGCCGCCGGCAGCTTGACGACCAGGCCGTCCAGCGCCTCCGACATGCGGATCTGGCAGCCCAGGCGCGAGGTATGGGTGAGCCCGAAGGCCAGGTCGAGCATGTCCTCCTCGTCCTCGCTCGCGGGGGCGAGCTTGTCGAACCAGTCCTTGTCGACCACGACGTGGCAGGTCGAGCAGGCGAGCGAGCCTTCGCACGCGCCCTCGATGTCGATGTGATGGCGATGGGCGATCTCCAGCACACTGAGGCCGAGCGGCGCGTCCACTTCCTTGCGCGAGCCATCCTTCAATATGAACGTCATCTTCGGCATTGCGTCAGTCACCCACACGGCTTTCCAGCTCGATCACAGACTTACCGGACAGCGCCTCGCGGATGCCGCGATCCATGCGCCGCTCGGCGAACGGCTTGGCGAGCGTCTCCAGCGCCTCGGCCGCTGCATTGATCGCATCGCGATCGTCGCCCGTCATCGCGGCCTCGAGCCGGGCACGTCCATCGTCGAGCGCGGCGCGCTCGGCGGCGTCGAGCAGTTCGCCGTCCTTGGCGAGTGCGGCCTCCAGTGCGAGGATGTTGCGACGCGCCTCGACCCTGGCCTCGGTGAGAAGGCGGGCCGTCATGTCGGCCTCGGCATTCTCGAGGCTGTCGTAGAGCATGTCGGCCATGTCCTCGTGGCTCAGCCCATAGGACGGCTTCACCTCGATGCGTTGCTGCACGCCGGTCGTACGCTCCTCGGCAGAGACAGTGAGCAGCCCGTCGGCATCGACGGCGAAGGCGACGCGAATGCGCGCGGCGCCCGCGGTCATCGGTGGGATGCCCAAAAGCTCGAACCGCGCCAGGCTGCGGCAGTCGGCCACCATCTCGCGCTCGCCCTGCACGACATGGATCGCCATCGCGGTCTGGCCGTCCTGGTAGGTGGTGAAATCCTGCGCGAGTTGCACCGGGATCGGCGTGTTGCGCGGCACGACCTTCTCGACGATGCCGCCCATGGTCTCGAGCCCGA
>JADHLS010000388.1 GCA_016780605.1 Reyranella sp. | reverse complement strand
GGTCGGCAAGTACGGTTCGATCCGCGACCATTGCTCATCGCTCAGCCAATACAAGTTGCTTCGCATCTTCCGTGCTCCTTGCCAGCACGGAATCACTAACCGATTCTTCCCTCAACAACTTTATTGGGTTTCGACCCTAATGTCGGGTCTGGGGAGAGCAGACCGCGTCGGGGAGATCCCTTCTTGAAGCGCTTTGTCTTTGCAGCGATATCGGTCGCGGCCGGGCTGTTCGTCGGCCTGGCCTGCCTGGAAATGCTGGCCATCGGATGGGTGGTCCTGAAGGACGGCCACTACACGCCGGCGCCCCTCCTGTTCGAGCGTCTGCAGAACACCTACGTGCGCAGCGCCACCGAGGGCACGGGCTGTACCTACGCCGACACCCTGTTCCCCCACCCTTACGTTGGCTTCGTCCATCACGACCAGCCGCCGTGCGGGCACTGGCACGTCAACAATGTCGGGTTGAACGGCGAGGATTTCCCGACCGTCAAGCGCGACGACCGCTATGTGATCCTGCTGACCGGCGGGTCGGTCGCGGGCCAGCTCGGACAGACCGCGCCGCCGCCGGCGCCGCGCTATCTCGAGGTCGCGCTCAACGAGCACTATGTCAGCCCCAACGGCCTGCCCTTCCTGGTGCTGAACGGCGGCGATGGCGCGTGGAAGCAGCCGCAGCAGCTGATTCTCTTTTCGCTCTATTCCAACGTCGTCGACGCCGTCGTCACCCTCGACGGCTACAACGAGGTTCTGATGATGACGCCCCTCGCGAGCGGGCGGCTCGAAACGCCGGCGATCAACTTCCTCGAGGTCAATCCGGTCGCCGCCCAGGACGGCTTCGACAACGTCGTGATGAGCTGGATGGCGGGACGCGTCGCCGGCATGATGATGCGGAGCAGCGTCCTCAGCCGATCGCATGCCGCCTACCTCGCCCTGCTGGCGGTGAAGCAAATGACCAAGGCCGACGGGACTTTCCGCGCCCAGAACCCCGAGCAGTTCGGCCGCATGTTCGCCCTGCCCGTGGCGATGCGCGGCGACGCCACCGCGGTGATCGACTTCCAGCTGGCGCAATATCGCCGCTACATCACGCTGATGGACGCCATCGCCCGGCGTGAGGGCGTGAAGGAGCTGTTCTTCATCCAGCCGGTGCCCGCCATCGGCAAGACGCTGAGCGAAGCCGAGCGGCAGGTTAACCCCAACCTCGGCTACGCCGATCGCTACCGCAAGCTCGTGAGCTCGCTCGAGAGCCTCAACGACCAAGGCATCCCCGTCGTCAACCTGCTCGACGTCTTCGCCGGCCAGACCGGCACGATCTATGTCGACGACATCCACTTCGCCCGTGGCCCCAAGGGCGAAAGCGTGGGCTACACCCTGGTGGCCGAGCGCATGGCGCGCGAAATCGCCAAGCGCTGGGGGTTGAAGCCGAAGGAGAAGGAATAAGGCGGCGCTAAGCGGCCAATACCAGGTCGCTGGCCCGCTCCGCCACCGCCGTCACGGCGGCGTTGATCATGGCGGCCGGAAGGCCGGGCAGCACCGAGGCGTCGATCACCCGCAGGCCGGCCACGCCCTTCACGCGCAAGGCAGCGTCGACGACGGCGCCGATGCGGCAGGTGCCGACGGGATGGTGGAAGGACTGCGCCGCCCGACGCACGAACTCGCGGCGCGCGGCCGCGCCGTCCGACCAAGCGGGACCGGGATAGACCTCCGCGCTGCGCCAGTCGTCGAAGGCGCGCGCCGCGCCCAACTCGCGCGCCAAGGTCACCGCGGCCACCAGGCTCTCAAGGTCGGCGGGTTCGCTGAGATAGTTCGGATCGATCAGGGTCGGCATCCGTGGATCGGCCGAAGCCAGACGGATGGTGCCGCGGCTCTGCGGCCGCATCAGGCAGGGCACCAGGGTGTAGGCGGGCGGCGCCAAGGTGCCCACCGCCGGCTGCACGAAGGGCAGCGACAGGCACATCACGAGATGCTCCGGGCTTTCAGCGGGGTTGGTGCGCGGCACGTAGAGCAGCGCGTCGGCATGATTGTAGTGCGAGCGCGGCACCTCGCGGCGCGCCCGGTAGGCGACGCCCGCCAGCAGCAGGTGATCCTCGAGATGGCGGCCGACGTCGGGCACGTCCGCGGCGACCGCGATGCCGAGAGCAGAGAGCGCGTCGGCCGGCCCGACACCCGACAGCATCAGCAGGCGCGGCGAATCGACGGCGCCGGCCGAGAGCAGCACCTCGCCTTCGGGCCGCACGATGCGATCGGACAGGCGCACGCCGAGACAGCGGCCGCGCTCGATCACCAGGCCAAGCACTGTCGTGTCGGTGAGCAGATCGACAGTCGCCGCGTCGTCGAGACTGTCGAGAAAGGCACTGGCCGCATCGTCGCGCACATGACCTCCGCTCACGTGATTGAGGGCCGGCCCCCGGATGCTGAGCTGGTTCCAGGCGACGCCCGTCGTGATGGCCCCGCCGAGATCGGGCGTCATGGCGAAGCCGCGCTCCTCGGCCGCGGCGATGAAGGCCTGGGCCACCGGGGTGCGGTCGGCGACATCGGCCAGCGACAGGACGTGCAGCGGGCCGCGGTCGCCGCGCCAGGCATCGCCGCCACCGGAGAACGTCTCGGCGCGCTTGAAGTAGGGCAGCAGATCGGCGTGGCGCCAGCCGGCCGGCCAGCGATCGTAGGCCGCCGGGTGGCCGGCCTGGTAGGCGAGCGCGTTGATGATGCTCGACCCGCCCACCGCCTTGCCGCGCGGATACGGCATCGTGCGGCCGCCCAGACCCGGCTGCGGCTCGGTGGTGTAGCGCCAGTCGAGCGGACCGCCTGACAGCGTCGGCCAACTCGGCGGATCGGCGACCGCCGGCAGGTGCGTGCGGCCGCCAGCTTCGATCAACAGCACGCGTCGTCCGGCCCGGCCCAGGCGATGCGCCAACACACAGCCCGCCGATCCCGCGCCGACGATGACGAAGTCGTAGGCCGGCCGAAGCTCGGCGCTGGAGGCCAGCATCCGAACACCGGTCGTCGCCGCCCCGGCTGGCGCGGCCCCGGTCGGCGCGCCAAGCCCCGAAAGCACCAGCCCCGAGCCGAAGGCGAGCGCCGCGCGGCGCTTCAGGCGGTCGTCCCCCGAGCGCCCTTCGCGCTCCCTCACGGCAAGGTCGGGCGCACTGCACGCACCTCGTCGGGAGTGACGGGCGCGGAGGCGCTTCCACCCCACGTGCCGCGCAGCCAGTTGGCGAGGTCGGCGAGCTGGCGGTCGTCGAGCAGAGGGCCGAAGGCCGGCATGGCCTGGTAGCGCTCGCCCCCCGGCAAGGGCCTGTCGGGCAGGCCGCCGGTGACGGCGACCAGCAGGTTGCGCGGCGAGGCGACACGCAGGCTGGCGTTGGTCTTCATCGGCGGCGCGACATGCGGGATGCCCTCGCCCTCGGCGCCGTGGCAGGCCGAGCAGAGCTGCAGGTAGGTCTGCCGGCCGGCCGGCGGCACGGCGGCGGGGGCGACCGACGCGAACGACGCCACGACCATGCGCCGGGAGCTCGTCAGATAAGCCGCCATGGCAGCGGCATCGTCGGTGCTGAGCCAGCGCGTCGAATTGTGCACGACATCGTACATCGAAAAGTTCATGACGCCCTGCGGCCCCATGCCGGCCGGCATATAGCGCGCCAGCGACGCCGCGTCGAAGCCCATGCGGGTGAGGCCGGCGGGCGTCACGTCGGGCGCGTCGACGTTTTCGATCCGTGTGCCCTGCAGGTAGCGCTGCGGGATCATGCCCAGCGTCACGTCGCGCGGCGTGTGGCACTCGCCGCAATGGCCGAGGGCGTCGATGAGATACCTGCCGCGGTTCCAGTCGGCGGGCTTCGACGCGTCCGGCACGAAGCCTGCCGCCGGCAGGTTAAGCAGGTTCCAGAAGGCCAGAGTCGGCCGCACATAGTCGAACGGAAAGGAGTTGGCGCGATTGGCCTGGCGGATCGGCGGCCGGCTCATCAGCCAGGCGTAAATCGCATCGGTGTCGGCAGCGGTGAGCTGACGATATGAGACATAGGGCATCGCCGGATAGAGATGGCCGCGCGGCGCCACGCCGTCGCGCAGCGCGCGCTGGAACTCGGCGCGGCTCCAGCGGCCGATGCCGGTCTCGGGATCGGGCGTGATGTTGGTGGCGTAGAGTGTGCCGAACGGCATCGGAAAAGCGCGGCCGCCGGCCAGCGGCGCGCCATCCGGCGCGGTGTGGCAGGCGGCGCAGTCGGCGGCGCGGGCGAGATATTGGCCGCGCGCAACCAGGTCCTTCATCTGTTCGGCCGAGAGCGGCCTCCGGGTGGAGGCGTCGACCACGCTGGTCGAGAACAGCCCGGCCATCACCGCCAGCACGCCGACCGCACCGATGAACACGAGGGCAGCTGCCGCCAGGACGAGGCGGCGCCAGCGCGGGTTGTTCCAGAGCCTCATGCGCGGACCAGTCCGGGCGTCGCCAGGATCAGGTCGCGCACGGCCTCGAAATAGCGCACGTATCCAGTACAGCGGCAGATGTGCTGGCCAAGCGCCTTGTCGATCATGGCCTCGAGATCGCGACGGGCCACCGGCGCGGCCTTCAGGCGCTCGACCAGCACGGTCGCCGCCGTGACGAAGCCCGGCGTGCAGTAGCCACACTGGAACGAGAAATGCTCGATCAGCGCCTGCTGCACCGGCGACAGGCGCACGACGTTGCCCCCGGCATCACGCTCGGCATGGCCCTCGACCGTGCGGATCGACTTGCCGGCGAAGAAGTGCGCGCCGGTGATGCAGCTCCTGATCTCGCGCGGACCGTCAGCACCGTCGAGGATGACGGCGCAGGCATGGCAGATGCCCTGGCCGCAGGCGAGGCGAGAGCCCGTTAGCCCGAGATACTCGTGCAGGACGTCGACCAGCATCATGTCGTCGGGCACGTCGATCGGCCCGACCTTCTTGCCGTTCACGGTGAGCGACAGGGGCGTCGAGCGGATGGTCATCCCAGCGCCTCCAGGATCTGCCCGGCGGTGATCGGCGTGGCGTAGAAGCGCTTGCCGATGGCATGCGCCACGGCGTTGGCGATCGCCGGCACGATAGGGATCATGACGACCTCGGCGATGCCTTTGGGCGCGTCGCTGCTGGTGAGCGGCGGCAGCACCTCGGCTGTCTGCTTCCACACCGCGACATCGGCGGCATGCGGCAGGCGATAGCGGTTCCAGTTCCAGGTGCCGTCGCCCGGCCCGTCCTCGTAGAGCGGCAGCTCCTCCAGCAGGGCGTGGCCGATGCCCATGGCGAGGCCGCCCTGGATCTGGCCGGAGACCAGCTGCGGCACCACCTGGTGGCCGCATTCCAGGATCGAGTGATGCGACAGCAGCTCGACCTTACCGGTTGCGGTGTCGACCGCGATCTCGGCGAGGGCCGCCTTGCCCGAGTAATAGGTCACGGCGGCGTTGAGCCGCGCGACTGGCGGGAAGAAGACGTCGCGGCGCGCGATGAACTCGAAGTTTCCGCCGCCGCGGCGCACCGACAGCGCGTCCGCTGGCAGGCGGTGCGTGCCGGCGCCGGGGACGTCGAACGTCGCCTCGGCCCATTGCCAGCGGTTGAAGGTGTGGACACTGACGGCGGTGATGAGGCCGCGCTCGTGCGCCAGCGCGGCCAGCCGCTCGAGGGCGAGCGGCTCCAGTCCGCCGGCGCTCAACCTGCCGTCGGCGAAGCGGGCCTGGGCGAGGTCGACCGACAGCGAGGCGAGCTGGCCGCCGGCCGGTCCCTCCGACCAGATCGCGAGCGCCGCCGGCCACAAGGCCAACCGCAGCAGGGCGCTGGCCGCGGTGCGTGTGGCGTGGCCGACGAAATAGACGCTGTTCGATGCGCTCATCGCGGTCTG
>JADHLS010000387.1 GCA_016780605.1 Reyranella sp. | reverse complement strand
GCCGCCTTCCTGTCGCCGCCCGTGGCGATGTCGGCCTTCTACCTCAAGGGCGTCTCGCCGCCGCACGTCACGCTCAATCAGATCTTCGGCGGCATGATGCCCTACATGCTGATCGTCATCCTCTGCCTGGTAGTCATGGATGTGTGGCCCGGCATGAGGCTGTGGCTGCCGACGTATCTCTACGGCGGTTGAGCTCGCCGTGGGCCGATCACGCCAGGTCTGCGGGCGACGATTGCGCAGCCAGAACATGCAGGCCTGGACATTGGGCGGATAATGCACGGTGCGGCTGAGCGTCCGGAGCTCGCCCTTGTGCAGGATCTCGCGCCCGAGCTTGCGGTCGTAGCCCAGGGCGCGGTTGTAGAGACTGCGGGCGACCCTGGCGTCGGCGAAAGCGCGCCCGCTCTTCACCGCGGCCGCGAAGTCGGCGTGACGCGCAATCCAATTGTCGATGGTGCTCGGACAGACGCCGAAGAACTCGGCCAATTCATCGTTGGTCGCGCCGAGCAGGCAGTAATTGTGCGCCTGCTCGCAAAGCTCAGGACGGTAACGAGTGGGACGGCCTATGGTGCACATAGGCAGATAATAACCCCGATTGTCATGAAAAACAACTAAGGTTTTGATGACAATATATCTACGAGCGCGACTTTTTGGGCTCCATTGCGGCACACAGGTGGCGCTCACCCCGTGAAGCCCTACTACAATTTGATGACTGCAGTGCAAGCAGCCGGTCGCGGTAGCCCTCGGGCCACAAAGGGTCCAAGCTGCCGCCGATCGCCGAAGCGGCTGGCACAAGCCGTGGCGGCGTCGATCTCCAGGAGGAACGCCATGAAAGCAGCAGCCGACAAGCTTCTGAAGGATGCGGTCGCCAAGGGCGACGTGCCAGGCGTGGTGGCCACGGCAACCGATGCCAAAGGCACCACCTACGAAGGCGGCTTCGGCAAGCGCATGCTTGGCGAGGCGGCCGACATGACCCCGGACACCGTCGTCTGGATCGCATCGATGACCAAGGCGGTCACCGGCGCGGCCGCCATGCAGCAGGTCGAGCGTGGCAAGCTCTCGCTCGATGCGCCCGCCAAGGAGGTGCTGCCGGCGCTGGGCAAGGCCGAGGTGCTCGAGGGCTTCGACGCCGGCGGCAAGCCCCGCATGCGCAAGGCCAAGCGCGACATCACCTTGCGTCATCTACTCACCCACACCGCGGGCTTCGGCTACGACATCTGGAGTCCCGAGGTTGGCAAGTACATGGAAGTGAACGGGATTCCGGGCATCATCAGCTGCCAGGACAAGGTGCTGACCACGCCGCTGCTGTTCGATCCCGGCGAGCGCTGGTTCTACGGCATCAACATCGACTTCGCCGGCAAGATGGTCGAGGCGGTGAGCGGCCAGAAGCTCGGCAAGGTCATGCAGGAGAACATCTTCGGTCCGCTCGGCATGACCAGCACAGCCTTCCGCATCACCGACGACATGCGCAAGCGGATGGCCAGGATCCACCACCGCGGGCCGGATGGCGCGCTGACGCCCGACCCCACGATCGAGATCCCGCAGGAGCCCGAATTCGAGATGGGCGGCGGCGGCCTCTACAGCACAGCCGGCGACTACCTGAAGTTCGTGCGCATGATGCTGAACCAGGGCAAGTCCGACAAAGGCGAGGCGGTGCTGAAGCCCGCCACGGTCGCCGAGATGTCCAAGAACGCCATGGGCGAGTCCAAGGTCTGCCTGCTCAAGACCGCCGCACCGCCCTTCTCCAACGACGCCGAGTTCTTCCCCGGCATCGACAAGCAGTGGGGCCTTTCCTTCATGATCAACAATGCCGAGGCGCCGACCGGACGCTCGGCCGGATCGCTCGCCTGGGCGGGGCTTGCCAATACCTACTACTGGATCGACCAGAAGAAGGGCGTGGGCGGCGTCTATGCCACGCAGATCCTGCCCTTCGCGGACGTGAAATCGCTGCCGCTGTTCTACGCCTTCGAAAGCGCGGTGTACGGGCGCTGACACGGCCGTCGGCGGGACCCGGCGGGGCTGAATGGACATACGTCCGCTGTCGCGGTCGGAGCTGCCCGTGCCGGCCGCCGTCCTGGCGCGCTGGCTGATCGGCAAGACGCTGGTGCGCGAGCACCGGCGCGGCCGCATGAGCGGACGCATCGTCGAAACCGAGGCCTATGTGGTGGGCGATGCCAGCGGGCATGCCTACCGGGGCAAGACTGCGCGCAATGCCTCGCTGTTCCTCGAGCGCGGGCACGCCTATGTCTACTTTGTCTACGGCTGCTGGTTTTCCCTGAATGTCAGCGCCGGCCGTGCCGGCATCGGCACCGGCGTGCTGTTGCGCGCGCTCGAGCCGCTGGAAGGCGTTGCCCTGATGTCCCGCCATCGCCCTGGCGTGCCAAAGGATGAGGATCTGGCGCGGGGACCGGGCAATCTCGCGACCGCGCTGGATATCAACCGCGCCCTCGATGGCCTCGACCTTTGCGCCCCTGGCCCGCTGTGGCTGGGCGATGCGGTCAGGCGGCGCGGCTCCATCGGAAGCGGCACCCGCATCGGCATCAGCCGCGAAACGCACCGCCTGCTGCGCTTCTTCGAGAAGGGAAACCGCTCGGTGAGTGGCGCCAGAGGGCCGGTCCTTTGAATCTTTTGGGACGGACGGATCATTTCTGAGACCGGGCATCAAATGCATGGCGGCCTTGTGCCGGTAGACTGTCGCCGCAACAGGGAGACACCCGATGATCCATGTCCTGACGCTGGTAATATTGGTGGGCAGCAACGTTGCCGTCGCCACGGTCGAGTACAGCACCGCCGCCGCCTGCGAAGCGGCCAAGGCGAGCGATGAACGAGCGCTCGCCTCAGCCAATCGCCAACCGCAGGTCGTGGCGACCTGCACGGCCAAAGGATAGGAGTATCGAATGCGCTGGTTACATCTTGCCGTGGTCGTGATCTTCGCCGCGGCCATCCTCATCTTCATCGTCCAGAACCTCGAGATCGTGACGATGTCGTTCCTGGGCTTCAGCGCCCGCACGCCTCTCGCGGTGCTGGCCGCCCTCGCCTACGTCCTGGGAATGGCGACGGGCGGCAGCCTGTGGGCGCTGTTGAAGCGCTCCTTCCACGGATCGAAGCTCACCGGCGCGGATTGATCACGCCGTCCCGAACAGCTCGGTCTCCTCGCGCACGCCGCGCAGCTGGTGGCGGCCGAGCGACACCAGCTGGTGCCGGTTGGCGGCGGCGGCCTGGGCAAAGGCCTGCGACATCAGGAGATGCCGCCCCAGCGGCTCGCACAGGCGCTCGATGCGCGAGGCCTCGTTGACGGCGGGCCCGATCACGGTGAAGTCGAGCCGGGCGTCGGCGCCGACATTGCCGTAGTTGACGCGGCCGACATGCAGCGCGATGTCGAGCGGCGGCGTCGGTCGCGACGGGCCGCGCGATGCCGCCAGGCCCTCGATCAATGACAGCGCCTCGCTCGCCGCCGCCAGCGCCGCGCTGCAGGTCTCGGCACGCGGCCTGTCGTCGATACGGAAGATGGCGAGCAGGCCATCGCCCATGAACTTCAGGATCTCCCCGCCGCGCGCCACGACCGGCTTCACCATGCAGTCGAGGCAATCGTCGAGCAGCGCGATCAGCTCGCGGCCGGGCAGCGCGTCGGCCAGCGCCGTGAAGCCGCGCAGGTCGGTGAACAGCAGCACCGCCTCGACACCCTGCACCTCGCCGCGCCGCACGGCGCCGGCCAGCACCCGCCGCGCCGGATCCTCGCCGAGATAGGCGGCCAGCAGGCCTTCGTAGATCGTCCGCATCGTGGTGGCCTTGACGGCGAGCGCGAAGAGCCGTGCCAGCTCGCGCAGGATCTCGAGCTCGGCCTCGACGTAGCCGCCCGCCCGGTCGGTCGTGAATGAGCAGACCAGCCACATCTCGCCGACGCGCTCGACATCCGCCGGCCCGCCGACCTGCGGCGCCAGCTCGCCGAAGGGGAAGACGCGGCCGAACCATTCGGTCATGCCGGCCGCGCGCAACTCGGCGAACAACGGTACCTCCTCCGCCGGCGCGGGCGAGGTGAGGTCGTAGCGGCGCTCGGTGATGCCGTGCAGGAGCATCGGCGCAAACGGGCTCTGGCGGATGATCGGCGCACCGATGTCGATGTGTCGGAACTCGAGGTGCGTGCCGGGGCCCTTGCCGCGTTCCCACACCAGGCTGCGCGCCCGCACCATGGGGTGCAGCGTGTTCATGCCGACGAAGGCCCGCGCCATCGGCACGCCGATATCGTTGAGGCGGCGCGAGAAGCCGTCGACCAGGTCGTCGAGCGGCAGACTGCGCAGGCCGGCATCGGACAACCACTCGGCGACGGCGATGACTTTTGGGACGGGCTTCACCCGCCCAGTCTACATCGCACCTAGGCCTTGGTGCGATTGCTCGCCCGGCAGCGGCATTTGTCGACCTGGTGCAGCTCGACCATGTTGCCGCAGGGATCGTTCATGAAGAGTTGCGTGGAGTCCGGACTGACCAAGCCTTCGATCACCCAGTACTTCACGCCAATGCGGTCGAGCTCGGCGCGCGTCTCGACGATGCTCTTCACCGCGTAGGCGACGTGCGGCCGCGTCGGATCCTCGCCCGGCCCCTTGGCCACAGGCGAGGGCTGCTTGCCGCCGATCAGATGGATCTGCCCGACCGCGCCGACATTGACCCAGGCGCCGGGGATGCCGGGGATGGTCGGCCGGCCGGAATCGCACTGCAGGCCGAGGACGTCGGCGTAGAAGTCCTGCGTGGCCTTGAGCTTCCTGGCGTCGTCGTCGACGCGGACGCCGGTGTGGTGGATCTCCAGAATTTCGACGGCCATTGTCGTTTCCTCCTCTTTTGATTACGCCGGCGGCGGCACCATCGTTCCCTTGGGCAGGGCCGCGCAGTGGTCGTAGATCGCCGACGGCCGCGTGAACCAGACCTTGTCCTTCTGCGGATGGTTCACGATGTGCTGCAGCGCCTCGCGCAGCGTGCGCAGGCGATAGGGCTGGCCAACGATCATGGTGTGCAGGGCGATGCCGCACACCAGCGGCTGGCGGGCCGACTGTCGCAAAAGCTCCTCGAACTGGCCGATGATGAAGTCGCGGAACTGCTCGGGCGTGTGATGGCGCACCAGGATCTGCGGGCTGTCGTTGATCTCGATGGGATAGGGCACGCTCATCATCGGCCCCGATCGCGTCTTCAGCCACAGCGGCTGGTCGTCGGCCGGCCAGTCCATCAGGAAGTCGAAGCCGGTCTCCTTCAGGAGATCGGGCGTGTGATGGCTGGAGCTCATCCAGGGCGCCATCCAGCCGCGCGGGCGCTTGCCGCTCGCCTTCTCGATGGCGTCGCGCACCTCCTCGAGGAAGCGCTTCTCGTCGGCCTCCCACATCTGGCCGTGGCGCTCGGCGTTGGTGCGGCCGTGACCGATGAACTCGTCGCCGCGCGCCTTCAGGGCGGCGACGATCTGCGGCGCATAATCGAACACCGTGGTGTTGATCAGGTGGGCGGCCGGCAGGTTGAGCTCGTCGAACAGCTCCAGGCAACGCCATACGCCGACGCGATTGCCGTAGTCGCGCCAGGCGAAGGTGCGCGGATCGGGCGGCGTGCCGGCCACCGTCAGCAGGTGGCCATCGCCGGCGCCGAAGGCGAAGTGTTCGATGTTGAGGCCGAGATAGACCGCGAGCCGCTTGCCGTCCGGCCAGGAGTAGTCCTTGCGCTCGGTGATGGGGGAATAGGCGTAGCGGTTGTGGTACGGCAGGCGCAACATTCATGACCTTTCTGTCGTCCTGAGCGCAGCGAAGGACCTCATCGCCGGTTGCAATCAGCATGAGATCCTTCGCTGCGCTCAGGATGACGGCGTGA
>JADHLS010000386.1 GCA_016780605.1 Reyranella sp. | reverse complement strand
CAGGTGGCAAAGTATCTTGCGTGGGATGAAGGATCGCTACGGCGGTATCTCAAGGGGATGTGGCGGCTTTCCTCACAGCGGGCCGATGCCCTTGAGCGGTTCTTGATCCTGAATGAGCAGAACATGGCAGAGGTGTTGGCTATGCCGCGCCGGAAGCGATAGCGTGACAGCGGACCGAGCGCCGACGCATCAAATCCGGTCCCGGCCGCAGTTCCTGTACGGCTTGCCCATTCCGACACGGCGGAGCGGTTGTAGGAGCCTCGGAGGTGCCTCCATGGGGACAACGTTCTTCGACGTTCCGGTGTACCGCCTTCCGATTGACCAATACGATCGCCAGCAAAACGCCTACATCGCAAAGATCCTGGATGGGCGGGATAACCCAGCCTTTCGGGATCACCTGTGGGACAAGTACGGCGGCACCTGGCTTTTCAACGAAATCATCGGGTACATCCGCCTTCACTTTCTTGGTGGCCAAGTGCGTGGCGAGTACTTCGCCGTGAAGGCCAAAAGGATTGTTCGAACGCGGCATAAGCAGTTCGAATATCGAACACACAAGCTGGCGCCCGAGATCGACATTAAGGTGCCGGTTACTGACGCTACGGTTAAGGCTGCGGTAAGCAAATACCTGCAGGCCTGCCAGTGCAAATTGCCGAGACACTATATCGATCTCAGCGTATTCGACGAGCTGGCGCCCTACATCCGCTGGTACGAACTTTGGTTAGCGGCGAATCCGGCGCCAGCAAACCCCGCCGTCAGCCGTCGCTGGCCCCGTCGCCATCGCCGAAGCCCAGCGGCTTGACAGTTTTGTCTAGTGCGGCAAAACAATATGGGCAGCGCTTTCCAGCCGGCGCTGCTCCGCAACTTATTGGGGTGCTCAGCGCCACCCTCCACAAAATCGTCCTTGACTAACTGTCGCACCACTAGGAAACCTAGTAGGTACCGACTGCGGCTTAGCCGCCTTTGTCCGCGATCCTGAACCCCCATCCCCCCTTGCACCTCGTCTGAGGCCGGGGCGCAAGGGGTGCCTCAGGGGTGCCGGACCCCCTCCGGCATCAAAGACGGAGGCGGCAATGGCTGCATTCGTCAACGGACGCCGATGGGGTCGCTACGTTTTCGTAAGCGGCTACCGGAGGCTCAGAAAAGGAAAATGGGAGCTCGTCCGCTCCCATTTCCGGCCCTGGCCCGGGGATACCGGCCAAGAGTACTTCCTTTACAGCTAAACTGCGTTCTTGGGCCCCCTTCCGGGGGCCCTTTCTTTTGTGATTTTGATTGTGGCGATTCCAGATTCGACCGTCAATGAAAAAGTACTTTAAAGTACTTTAATGGCAAAGCTGTACAACGACAAGAAGTTCCAGCTTGGGGAGCCTTTGGCGACCAAACTGCGGGCTTTTCTCGCCGCCAACTACAATGCCGCCGCAGTCGATGTGATCCGCATCGCCCTAGAAGAACACATCAATCGACGGTTGGACGGTGATCCGGAAATCCGAGAGCGGTACCGCAGGGCCCTTGAGGGACTTCCTATCGTGCCACCCCCCAAGCAAGACGGTCTCCGAGTCCCGTCGTCGAGCGGATCAGTCCCTTGGCTCGGTGATGCCGAAGACAGGCGCCGACACGCTTCCCGACTGTCTTGACCAGCCGTTTGTCAGCAGTATTCATCCGCGCTCTGCCATAACGTGCATGGTTAATTCCTGGGTAGAGCATGGCCGCTTCGCGTTGCGCAGCGTTGCCAGCACGATCCGCGCGGCCTCGCCCTTGTAGGCCGCATGACGCGGCGGCATCGGCTTGGGCTTGATGTCGTCCAATTCAATGTCGGGCTTGACAGCCGCAACGCCTGATCGATCGCGTCAAGCGCGCTTGACGTCGCGCAGGCGTCGCCAACTCGGTGCAGGAGCCCCGGGCTACAACCTGCAGACTTACATCATCAGACTCTCGGATGCTTCTAGCCGATCGCTACCGCTTCTGCTTTTCCGCACGTTGCCGTCGTGCGGCCGCCCACAGAGCTTGGCCAGCGGCAACGCTTGGCCTGTCGAGCGCATCGCCTGCCATCTCAACGATTGAGTCGACGATGCTCTCGAAGCGGTCGTTGCCCACTTTGGCGCGCCACGCCTGTTCATAGCCAGCTTGTATTTGCTCCGGCGTTCTGGCGTTGCCGGGCATCTTGCGGCCAATGAACTGGTAAATCTCGACCAGGCTCTTGCGCGCGATATTGGGTATGGTCGAGAGTTCGTGATCACTTGCCGCGCGTAGATCCTCTATCGTCAGGATGCCGAAGTTGGCCAAGGCACGCGCGCAGCGCAGGCTAACCCCACGATCCCGCCAATCCTCGGTCGCGCGGATTTCTTGCCGGAAAGACAGCGCGGGGCCTTTGTTGAATTCCGACACCTCTTCCTCCCAATTTGCTTAAATGCCCAAGAGCGAAGCATCAGTGAGCAAATGGCGCATGGATTTTAGGCCGCAACAATGTCTAGGTTGTCTTGGCGAGTGGGCTACAATCAAGAGGGAAGTGAATACATGGCAAAATCACACGCGGTTGACGTGCACGTCGGCACGCGCATGCGCCAGCGCCGCACGCTGCTTGCCATGAGCCAAAGTAAGCTCGGCGACGCCGTCGGGCTCACCTTCCAGCAAATTCAGAAGTACGAGCGCGGCTCAAACCGCATCGGCTCGAGCCGGCTCTACGAATTCGCCAAGGTTCTCGATGTGCCGGTGTCGTACTTCTTCGACGAGATGCCGTCGAACGCGCTGTCGGGACGGCCGATGTCGGGCCGCGGCCGCAAGGGCTTCGGCGAGGCCGGCACGCCCTTCGAGCAGGAGAAGGATCCGCTGATCAAGCGCGAGACGCTCGAGCTGGTCCGCGCCTACTACAAGATCCGCGAAGGCCGCGTGCGCAAGCGTATCTTCGAGATGGTGAAGGCCGTGGGTGCGGCGAGCCACGCCGAGGTCCTGGGCCGCCGCAGGAAGCACTAACGGGGCGCTTCCAGATTCTGGCTCTGCACAGCGACTATGGCCTGCAGCACTGCGACAAGCACCGAGGAAGCCCTGGGAAGGGGGAGCGACAACGGACCAGCTGAAAGTTGACGTGTGCCGGTATGATGACCCGACAACCTTCGGAGCCGGGTCCATGACACCGCGCAGTAGGCTTGGCGCAGGGGCGCCGAGTGACCCAAAGGGCCGGCGTCCTCGGCTTGGATTGAGCGCGGCGGGCCTGAGGATTCTCGTCGCCTTGACGCTGCTGGTGAGCACATCGTGCAGTCCGATGCCCGAGCCCCCGGACGACAAGGGGGAGCTGAAGAGACAGCTGTTACAAGATTGCCAAACGAGCGACCTGCGCCCATCAGGGAACGATAGCTGGCCCGTCGAGGAAGCCGCGATCCTCGTTTCCGGCCGCTGCCGGCCACTCTTCGGCGCGATAACAGGGCCGGGCAGCGACATCATTTCCCGCGCCAACGAAAGCATCTGGGCGCGGCAGCCCTCCGGCTTCAGCCCCGATTGAACCGCGCACGGCACCACCGGAATCGAAGTTCAGTCCAGGGGCTGAACTGGATCTTCTCCAAGAAAGCGGCGACCCGGTCCTGGACGTCGGGTGGCAGCGGCTCCCATCCTGGGCACATGACGCGGATACGATACAGGCAACTATCGTTGAACCCGGTGAAGTAGGAGGCCTGCAGCCTGCCAGGCGCCTCGCTGCAGTCGCCGCGGAGTGTGGCGACGATCATCCCACCGAGGTGATTACCGCTACGCCCTCAACGTGCCCGTCGAACTGGCGATCGGGCTCGCTCGGACTGTACGAGGTCGGCGAGGAAGTCGACGCGGCTTTGGGGATTGCCCAACTCTGACTGGGCGAACGCCGTGCCGGTCCCCAAGGCCAGGGCCTGACTGCGGAAGCGCAGCGAGGCGGGGGCGACAAACGCCTCCACGAAGACCGTGGGCGTGCAATCGGCGCACACGACCTCATTGTGGAGGCTTGTCTGCGACGCCCCCTGCTCGGCGTGTTCAGATCGTTCCACCCCGGAACATTGCCCGCCAGGGTTGCTCGGCAATCCTGGGCGACAGCGGCCGTGGCCGGCACAGGGGGAAGGGCGCAACTCCAGATCGCCATCGCGCTACGCTTCAAGGCCGGTCTCTCCCACGGCTTCGACTGAGGGGCAATTGTACTGCCGTTTCTGTCCACGTACATGCCACGGCGGCGATATCTCAGCCATGCCGCATGCCCTACCGGGACGCCTTTCAGTGGCCGCGCTCTCAGCCGTCAAAAAAGTAAAGGACCCCGGCATCGCTGCCGGGATCCAAACCATCGGTTGCGTGCACACGCGGAGGAACTCCTCATTCCGATGGCAGCAGCGCCGTCATTGAATGACGATCTCGACGCGGCGGTTCTGCGGCTCGCGGACACCGTCGGCGGTCGGGACCAGCAGGCCCTGCTCGCCGCGGCCGATCACCGTGATCGCCGCCGCCGGCACGCCCTCACGCACCAGGGCGTCCTTCACCGCGTTGGCGCGACGCAGCGACAGCGCCATGTTGTAGCTCTCTGGGCCCGACGTGTCGGTGTGGCCGGTCGCCGTGATGCGGGCGTTGCCCTTGGTCTTGAAGACCTGCGCTACCTGGCCGATCGTCGCCAGCGCCTGCTGGCTGAGGTTCGACCGATCCCAGTCGAAGAACACCATGAATGATGGCGCTGCCGGTTGCGCCGGAGGGGGCGGCGGAGGAGCCGCACTCGGGGCGCCGAACTTGAACTGAACGCCAGCCAACGCCAGGATGTTCTGGTTGCTGTAGCTGATGTTGCCGATCGGGGTGTTCACGCTGGGGTTGGTCGTACCGAGGTACCGACCTTCGACCTGGAAGCGCAGTGAATCCGTGACATTGTAGGCGACGCCAAGCATGGCCTGCCATGCGAACTGGGTACTCCCCAGCGAGGCGTTGCTGTCGACGAAGGCAATGCCGACACCGGCACCGACGTACGGGGTGAGGGTCGATGCAGGAAAGAAGTCGTACAGCAGGTTGGCCATCGCTGTAAGCTGACCGACCTTGCCGTTGATCGCCGTACCAGGGACGTTCGCGCTCGTCGGGATCTGGCCGTAGCCGACCTCGACCTCCGCACGCGGCCCGACGAAATCGTAGCCGGCCTTGCCGCCGGCCGCCCAGCCAGTCCAGGTGGAGGCATTGGGGTTGTTGCCGATGGCCCATTCGGCGCCACCGCCGGCGCCGATATAGAAGCCTTGGTACGGGTTGATGGTCTGGGCCTAGCTGACGACAGGCAGAAAAGCGGCAAGGGCCGCCGGTAGAATTCTCTTCAAGGTTGTCCCCCTCGTTTAGCAGGATGCGACGCCAACGGCGCGACCCACGCTTCGGTTGCAATCCGACCATCAGATCGCCGCAAAAAGGGGACGGGGGTGTGTCCCCCGCGCCACATCGATTGGTTGGTGCATTGCATACGTGTGCCGCGTTAGTGACACTCAACGCAAAATTAACTCCGCCTGATGTGAAATTGCGTCGTGTCTGCTGCGCTTCGCTACGACAAGCTCGAATTCGGCCTTGGGGATGAGGGGCAGGGCGCCGATGTGGTCAAACTGAACGCGCATTCTGTAGGTTGAAGCGGCCGCGGATAGCCTTTCCACTTCAACAACCCGGCCGATGTCGTGCTGCCCGACGGCGGGTGGCTTGAAACGAGACAGTCGTCGAAATCTCACGCGGTCGCCGACCATGAACCGCCTCAGCCTCACCCCGCCCGCCACGAAAATGACGCCGGCAGCCTCGAGTGCCACCCTGATAGCGGCAACGGTTTCTTCGAGGCCGAGGTGCTTGCCGTTTTCGAAGTTCAACAGCGTGTTCTGATGAACACCACATTCCT
>JADHLS010000385.1 GCA_016780605.1 Reyranella sp. | reverse complement strand
GAGACCGAGGCCTATCGCGCCGCCTGGCGCGCTTGTCTGCGCAACATGCCGGCAATGGCCGACACCCTGCTGCTGCGCGACTATCACAAGGACAATCTTCTGTGGCTGCCGGCTCGGCCGGGCGTGAAAGCCTGCGGGCTGCTCGATTTTCAGGACGCCCAGCAGGGCCACCCCTCCTACGACCTCGTCTCGCTGATCGAGGATGCCCGGCGCGACGTGGCGCCTTCGGTGCATCGCGCCTGCCTCGCTCGTTACATCGCCGAGACGGGGCTCAACGCCGGCGAATTCGCGACCGGCTTTGCGCTGATGGCGGCGCAACGCCATGCCCGGATCATCGGCCTGTTCGTCCGCCTGCTGAAGCGGGATGGCAAGCCGGATTACCTGCAGCACCTGCCGCGGGTGTGGCGCATGTTCGAGCGCGCCCTGAAACACGATGCGCTTGAACCGCTGCGCGCCTGGGTCGACCGTCTGCTGCCGCCCGACCTGCGGCGTATTGGAGTTACATGATCGATTCGGCGATGATCCTGGCCGCCGGGCGCGGCGAGCGCATGCGGCCGCTGACCGACAAGACGCCCAAGCCGCTGATCCCGGTTGCCGGGATGTCGATGCTCGAGCGCAGCCTGGATCGTCTCATTGCCTTTGGCATCACCAACATCGTGATCAACGTCCACTACCTCGGCCAGCAGATCATTGATCGCGTCCAGGGCCGCGCCCACATCATCGTCGAGGATCGGTTGCTGGGAACCGGCGGCAGCGTAAAGAACGCCCTGCCGGTCCTGGGCAACAAGCCCTTCTTCGTGGTCAATGGTGACGGGCTGTGGCGCGAAGCGAAGGAGCCCATCCTCACGCGACTCAAGAATCGATGGGATGACGAGCGCATGGATGCGTTTCTGCTGATTCAGTCCATGCACAAGGTGATCGGCCGCGAGCCCAAGGATCGCGGCGACTATTTTCTCGAGCCGCGCGGACGCCTTCGTCATCGCGGCACGGCGCCGTTGTCGCCCTACGTCTTCGCAAGCCTGTCGATCTGCAGTCCCAGGCTGTTTCGCGATTCGCCTGACGGACCGTTTTCCCTGCTCGAGCTCTGGAATCGCGCCGAGGCCGAAGGTCGGCTGTACGGCACGATCCACGACGGCGACTGGTTCCATATCGGAACGGCGGAGGCCCTCGCCACGGCCGAGCGCATCCTTGGGCAATCGCCGGGATGAGCCGCGTCCTCACCATCGCCATCGATCGTCGCTTCGCCGACGAGCTGGCGGCGGGGGTGCTGGCCGAGCACGGCGGCGATCCGCTGGCGCTCGCCGATGTCCTGATCCTGGTACCGACGCGGCGCTCGGTGCGCGCGCTGCGCGAGGCTTTCCTACGCGCCGCCGGCGGCAAGCCCACGATCCTGCCGCGCATGGCGCCGCTGGGCGACGTCGACGAGAGCGAATGGGAACTGGCATCGGGCGACAGCGGCGCGCTTGCCCTGCCACCCGCCATCGAGCCCGCCGAGCGTGACGCCCTGCTGGCGAGGCTCGTCGCGGCCTTCACCGACGGCGGTGAGCCGATCGCGCAATCGGCGGCGCAGGCCTTGATGTTGGCGCGCGAGCTTGGCCGCCTGCTCGACGAGCTTGCCATCGAAGGCGTCTCCTTCGAGCGACTCGAGAGTCTGGTCGAGGGCAACTTCGCCAGCCACTGGCAGCGCACGCTCCGCTTCCTTGCGATCGTCGGCGAACACTGGCCGCAGGTCCTGGCCGATCGTGGCCAGATCGATGCCATCGAGCGACGCACCCAGGCGATCCGCGCCCAGGCGACGCGCTGGCGCGCCGAGCCGCCGGCCACGCCCGTCATCGCCGCGGGGTCAACCGGCTCGCAGCCCGCGACGCGCGAGCTCCTGTCGGTGATCGCGGCCCTGCCTCAGGGCCGGGTGGTCCTTCCCGGACTCGACCGCGATATGGACGAGCGCAGCTGGAACGAGCTCGACGAGACGCATCCCCAGTTCGGCCTGCGCGAGCTCCTGAAAGCGCTCGGTTGCGAGCGACAGGATGTCACCGATTGGGCCGGCGGCGCGGGCTCGACACGGCATCTCCTCATCACCGAGCTGATGCGGCCGGCGGAGACCACCGAGGACTGGTCACGCCCACCGGCGTCGACTCTCGAGCATGTGACGCGCGCCGATTGTGCGACGCCTCACCAGGAGGCCTTGGTCATCGCCCTCGCGCTGCGCGAGACTTTGAAGGACGCGGGCCGTACCGCCGCCCTGGTGACGCCCGACCGCGATCTTGCGCGTCGCGTCGCGGCCGAGCTCAAGCGCTGGAACATCGACATAGACGATTCGGCCGGCACGCCGCTCAGCGACGCGCCGCCGGCGGAGCTGTTGCTGGCGCTGGTGCGCGCGATCGACGAAGGCTTCGCGCCGGTCGCCCTGCTTGCCCTGCTGAAGCATCCGCTCACCACGCTGGGCGGCGATCGCGCGGCCGTGCTCGACGCCGCGCGGCGTCTCGACCGCAAATGCCTGCGCGGCCTGAAGCCGGCCCCGGGCCTGCTGGCGATCTGTGCGCGGATCGACAAGGCGCGCTTCGGAGATCTCACCGACAGGCTCGCCGTGCACCAGCTGATCGACCGGCTGGAAGCGGCGACCGCCGCGCTGGCGCCCTTGATGGAAGCAGGCGCCGCGCCTGACGCGCTGCTCGATGCAACGATCGCCGCGGCCGAGACCGTGGCGTCCGCCGACGCGCTGTGGTCCGGGGATGCCGGCGAAGCGCTCGCCGATGCGCTGGCCCGGCTGCGCGCCGCCTGGACGGGCACTGCCACCATCGATGGCGGCGAATGGCCGGCGTTGCTCGCCGCCATGCTCGAGCCCGAGATCGTCCGCCCGCGCTTTGGCCGCCATCCGCGGCTCGCCATCTGGGGCCCGCTGGAAGCGCGCCTGCAACGCGCCGACCTGCTGGTGCTGGGCGGGCTGAACGAGGGCACCTGGCCGCCCGCTGTCGAGACAGGTCCGTGGCTCAACCGGCCGATGCGCGCCGCGCTTGGCCTGCCGCAGCCCGAGCGCCGCATCGGACTGTCGGCGCACGATTTCGTCTCGGCGCTGGGCGCCGACCGCGTGCTGCTGACGCGCGCCGAGCGCGAAGGCGGCGCGCCGACCGTGTCGTCGCGCTGGCTGGCGCGACTCGACGCCTTGTTCGGCTACGAGCCCGGCAAGGGCCGCCCTCCCGAGTACATCCAGCGCGGACAGCGCGAGTATCTGGCGTGGGCCGACGAGATCGACCGGCCGAAAGGTTATGCGCCGTGGCGGCGTCCCGAACCGCGCCCGCCCGTGGCGGCGCGGCCGACGCGGCTTTCGGTCTCCAGCATCGAGCAGTGGCGGCGCGACCCCTACGGACTCTATGCGCGGCGCATCCTGGGGTTGAAGGCGCTCGATCCGCTCGAGGCGGAGCTGGGTGCGGCCGATCGCGGCAATGCCCTGCACGATGCGCTGGACGAATTCCTGGCGGCCTATCCCTCCGGCCTGCTGCCGCCAGTCGCGGCGAGCGAGTTCGAGGCGCTGGGTGAGAAGCATCTCGGCGCATTGCTGACAGCGCCGGCCGAGCGCGCCTTCTGGTGGCCGCGCTTCCAGCGCCTGGCGCGCTGGCTCGTGGCGACGGAGAACGCGCGCCGCCGCGCCGGCGCCCGGCTGCTGGCCAGCGAGACCACCGGCGCCCTCACCGTCGGCCCGCCGAGCCGGCCGCTCACCATCGAGGGCCGCGCCGATCGCATCGACGAGCTCGAACGCGGCTTCTGGGAGATCATCGACTACAAGACCGGCCGCGTGCCCTCCAACAAGGAGCTCGAGGCGCTGTTCGCGCCGCAGCTCCTGCTCGAGGCGGCAATGGCCGAACGCGGCGGCTTTGCCAAGATCGAGGGCAAGGCGCAGTCGGTGCGGCTGTCCTATTGGCAGGCCAATGGCCTCGGCGACGGCGGCAAGGTGATCGACATCAAGGAGAGCGATGAGCTGGTGCCGGCGATGGTGGCCCTGGTCGACAAGATGGCGGCACATTTCGCCAAGCCTGACACCGCCTATGCCGCCCTGCCCTGGCCGGCCTACATCCCGCATTTCAACGACTACGAGCATCTCGAGCGCGTTGCCGAATGGTCGACGGCGGGCGGAGACGAGGAACAATGAGCGTGCTCGATCCAGCCCTCGATCCCTTGGCTCTCGCGACCGATGCGCAACGCCGCGCCACCACGCCCGAGCACTCGGCCTGGGTCGAAGCCAACGCCGGGACCGGCAAGACCAAGGTGCTGACAGATCGCGTGACGCGCCTGCTGCTCGATCGCGTCCTTCCCCAGCGCATCCTCTGCCTCACCTTCACCAAGGCGGCTGCGGCGGAGATGCGCAACCGGCTGGCCGCGCAGCTCGGCCGCTGGGCCATGATGACCGACGACAAGCTCGACGAGGCGATCGAGACCCTGATCGACCGCAAGCCCGAGCCTGCTGACCGCATTGTCGCGCGCCGCCTGTTCGCGCGCGTGCTCGATGCGCCGGGCGGCATCAACATCCTGACTATCCACGCCTTCTGCCAGGCGCTGCTGAAACGCTTCCCGCTGGAGGCCGGCGTGGCGCCGGGCTTCGAGGTGCTGGACGAGGCCGAGGCCCAGGCGCTGCTGCGCCACGCCCGCGACGAGCAGATGGAGGCGCTGGCGCGCGACGATGCGCCGGCCGAGCTGGTCGAGGCCTTGGGCTCAGTGGCGAGCCGCATCTCGATCGCCGAGTACGCCGAGCTGATGACCCAGCTTTTGAGCGAGCGCGCCTGGCTGCTGGCGCGCATCGGCGACGAAGCAGGCTTGCGACGTCTGCGCGACCGGCTGGCGAGCGATATGGGTTGCGCGCCAGAGGACACGGCGATGGGCCTCACGGTCGATGCCTGCCTCGATTCTGCGTTCGACGCCGCAGCGCTGCGGGCCGCCGCGCGCGCCCTGGCCCGGGGCACGGACGTCGATGTCTCGCGGGGCGCCATGATTGCGCAATGGCTCGCAGCGGCAGCCGAAGGTCGGCCGCGGCTGCTGTCGGAGTACAGCCAGATCTTCTTCACCAACAGCGGCACGATCACCAAGCGGCTGGCCAGCCGGTCGGCGATCGCGGCGATGACCAACGTCGAGACCGTGTTGCGCCGGGAAGCCGAGCGCCTGGCGCGCGTGATCGACCGCATCAATGGCGCGGCGCTGGTCGAGCGCACGCTGGCGCTGTTGCGGCTCGCCCTCGACATCACCGGTCGTTACACCCGCGTCAAGCGCCGTCGCGCGGCGCTCGACTACGATGACCTGATCGTCGCCACGCGGCGGCTGCTGGAGTCTGCCGACAGCGCTGCCTGGGTGCTCTACAAGCTCGACGGCGGCATCGACCATGTACTGGTCGACGAGGCGCAGGACACCAATCCCGACCAGTGGGAGGTGATCCGCCGCCTGACCGAGGAATTCTTCGCGGGCGAAGGCGCGGTCGAGCGCCTGCGCACGGTTTTCGCGGTCGGCGACATCAAGCAGTCGATCTTCGGCTTCCAGCGCGCCGATCCGCGCAAGCTCAAGGAGATGCGCGAATGGTTCGCCGAACGCAGCCGGCTCGCCGAGCGGCGCTTCGTGCCGGTCGACCTCAATGTCTCCTTCCGCTCGACGCCGGCGGTGCTCGACGCCGTTGACTGGGTGTTCGGCGAGCCGGACGCGGCGCGCGGCGTCGCCGAGCCGGGCGACGTGATGCATCTGCCCAGCCGCACCAATGCACCGGGCCGGGTCGAGCTGTGGCCGCTGGTGAGCGCCGATGAGCAAGAGGTCGACACGACCGAGCTGGAGCGCCCGCAGGGCGCCGCGGCACCACCGCACGAACGATTGGCGCG
>JADHLS010000384.1 GCA_016780605.1 Reyranella sp. | reverse complement strand
CGCGCGTCTCGCGCGCTCATGAGGCGCGCGGGGACGCGCGCGGTCCAGAAGATATGAGCGGGCCTGGAGGCCCGCGGTCCGGCAAGACGACTACTTGATGCCGAGCAGCTTCGCCGCGGTGCCGCCCAGGATCGCGACGCGTTGCTCGTCGCTGAGGCCCGGCGTGCTCAGCACCAGGTCGACTTCGGTGCTGGTCCAGGGGAACGGATAGTCGGTGCCGATCATGATGCGGTCGGGCCCCGTCTCGGCGATCAGGTGGCGCAGCGCCTCGGGCGTGAACACGATGGTGTCGAAGAAGAGCTGGCCGTCCTTCAGGTAGGCCGTCGGCTTCTTCTTGGGCAACGGGCCCACACGGTTGGGGAAGCAGCGGATGACGGCGTCGGAGCGGTTCGCATAGGACGGCAGGAAGCCGCCGCCATGGGCCGCACAGATCTTCAGCCCGGGGAAGCGATCAAGCGTGCCCTCGAAAATCAGATGCGACAGCGCGATCGTGGTCTCGAGCGGATTACCGATGGTGTTGGTGAGGAGCCCGCTGCCGCCCAGGCGCCCGCTGGGCTCGAGCTCACGCGTGCCGAGCGGATGCATGAAGACCAGCACGCCCAGCTCCTCGCACTTGGCCCAGAACGGATGGAAGCGCGGATTGGCAAGCTCCTCGCCCGCCACGCTGCCGCCCACGCCGACGCCGCGGAAGCCGAGCTTCTTGACGGCATGCTCGACCTGCTCGGCGGCAAGCTCGGGATGCTGCAGGGCCGCCGTTGCGAAGGCCACGAATCGGTCGGGATTGGCGGCGCAGAACTCGACCAGCGTCTCGTTCTGGATCCTGATCAGCTCGGCCGCGACGTCGCGTTCGGCCTTGTACCAGTAGGGATTGATGCTGAGCGCCTCGACGTCGATGCCCTGGGCGTCCATGGCGGCGATGCGCGCGCTCGTGTCGTCCATCAGGAGGCCGGGCGCCTCGAGCGGATGCTTGATCAGCGCCATCGCCTTGGGGACACAGCAATGGGCGTGCACGTCGATGGTCTTGACCCGCTTGCCGTTCACCACGACCTCGCGGCGATGGGCATGGGCATGTCCATGAGGATGGGCCGGCGGGCTGAGGCCCGCGGCCGCGTTCAGGATCTCGCAGCTGGTGAAGGCAATCGGCGCAGCCGGGGCGCTTGGAACCACGGATCCGGTCATGGACATTGCTGCCTCCCCTAGTTTCCTTGCAGGCGCGCCGGAGCCTACAACGGCTTGATCCCGGAGTCGCCTCGGTTACGATGATCGAAAGTGTAACCGAAGGGCCCCGTACCATGGCGGACCATGACCACGATCATTCCCACGATCACGGCTCGGAATTGTCGGAGACCCAGCTGCGCGTGCGCGCACTGGAAACCATCCTGACCGAAAAGGGCTACATCGACCCGGCGGCGCTCGACGCTATCGTCGATGCCTATGAGACCAAGATCGGCCCGCGCAACGGTGCCATGGTGGTGGCCAAGGCGTGGACCAATCCCGCCTTCAAGCAGGCGCTGCTCAAGGACGCCACGGCCGCCGTCTCGACGCTGGGCCATGTCAGCCGCGTCGGCGATCATCTGGTCGCGGTCGAGAACACGCCGCAGCGCCACAACATGATCGTCTGCACCTTGTGCTCCTGCTACCCGTGGGAGGTGCTGGGCCTGCCGCCGGTCTGGTACAAATCCGCGCCCTACCGCTCGCGCGCGGTCAAGGATCCGCGCGGCGTGCTCGGCGATTTCGGCGTGAAACTGCCCAAGGAAACCGAGATCCGCGTCTGGGATTCGACGGCCGAGACACGCTTCATCGTCCTGCCGATGCGCCCCGCGGGCACCGAGGGCTGGAGCGAGGAGCGCCTGGCCGACCTGGTGACGCGCGATTCGATGATCGGCACAGGGCTCGCCCTCAACCCGGCGGAGCTCGCGAAATGAACGGCGTGCACGACATGGGCGGCATGGACGGCTTCGGCAAGGTCGAGGTCGAGAAGAACGAGCCGCCGTTCCACGAGAAGTGGGAGGGCCGCGTGCTCGCGATGTCGCGCGCCATGGGCTACGCCGGCGCCTGGCACATCGACGATTCGCGCTATGCCCAGGAGACGCTGCCGCCGCAGACCTATCTCGCCGTGTCCTATTACCAGCGCTGGGAGCTGGCGGCGGAGAAGAACCTGCTGTTGCGGGGCTACGTCACCGAGGAAGAGCTGAAGGCGGGCCATGCCATGGGTCCGGCCAAGCCGTTGCCGGGCAGCAAGCTCACCAAGAGCGTGGTGGATGCGGGCATGACGCGCAGCTCCTTCTTCCGCCAGCAGCAGGGCCCTGCCCGCTTCAAGCCCGGCGATCGCGTGCATACCGTGAACATCAATCCGCTCGGCCATACCCGCCTGCCGCGTTATGCCCGCGACAAGATCGGCCGGGTCGAGCTGATCCATGGCTGCCATGCCTATCCGGATTCCGTTGCCAGCGGCCGGGGCGACGATCCGCAGTGGCTCTACACCGTGGTTTTCGACGGTCGCGAGATCTGGGGGCCCGACGCCGATCCGACCCTGACCATCTCGATCGACGCCTTCGAGCCTTATCTCGAGCCGGCGTGATGGCGCAGCCGACCGTTCCTGTTCCGGGCGTGCCCTGCGACGCCGAGGGTCCGGTGTTCCGCGAACCGTGGGAGGCGCAGGCCTTCGCCATGGCGCTGGCGCTGCACGAGCGTGGCCTGTTCACCTGGCCGGAATGGGCCGCGACCTTGGGCGAGGAGATCAAGCGCGCGCAGGCGGCTGGCGATCCGGACACCGGCGAGACCTATTATCGCCATTGGCTCAATGCGCTGGAGCGGTTGGTGGCGCGGAAGGGCGTCGCCGACGCCGGTACCCTCGCCCGCTATCGCGACGCCTGGGACCACGCCGCCGACCGCACCCCGCACGGCGCCCCGATCGAGCTCAAGCCGGAAGATTTCAGGTCATAAGGAGCGCGAACTTTCGATTCCTGTCATCCTGAGCGAAGCGAAGGATCTCATGCCGATTGCAAGCGGCGATGAGGTCCTTCGCTTCGCTCAGGACGACAGATACGAGCGGGCCAGAGGCCCGCGCTCCCTTAAATCGCCCCGCCGGCGATCATGTCGAAGCGCGACCTGATCTCCTCGACCGTCGGCACCTTGTCGGCCTCGAGCTCGGGGTATTCCTTGGCGAGGTCGTGACGATCGAACTCGTCGAGATGCAGGTCGGCCGCGTCGTGGTCGTGCGGCAGGGCGCTGAGCGCATTGTGCAGGTGGAAGATCTGCCAGCGCGCCGGCATCTCGTGACGTAGCGCCTCCAGGCGCGCCAGGCGTTCCTCGAAGCGCTGCAGCACTTTCTTGCGTGCTTCCGACATGATGGGTCTCCTACTGCGCCCGGCGCCGCTTCATCCTGTAATAGGAGACGAACGCCACCACGACGATCGCAGCGACCGCCAGCCACAAGATTTCCGTCGAGCCGTCGCCATTGTCGGGCGACAGGCCGAAGAGACGTTCGATGAAGTCCATGGGTCACTCCTGGCAGCTAAGCGGCCGCGACGTGCCGCACCTTCGCCTTGGCGAGCGCGGCGTTGAGCTCGGCGACGTCCTTCTTGACGATCGCCTCGAACTTGGCGACTTCGCTGTCGACCTTGGCCATGACCTCGCGCGAGACGGCCGTGGTCTGGGTGGTCGGCGGCCGATCGGCGATGGTCGCCATGGCCACCATGTCGATCAGCGTGTCGTTGAGGCCGGCCGGATTGCGCAGCACGTCGCGCACCGACTTGCGGTGCGGATCGACCATGACGCTCTCGATCGCCGAGAGCTTGCGCACGATCGCCGCGGCACGGGCCTTGAGCGCGCGCTCGCCCTTGCCGAGCTGGTTGCCCGCCTCATCGAGCTGGCGCTTCATCTTGCGCAGGCGATTGACCGCCTGCTTCAGCTTGGACACCGACGCAATCAGCTGCTGGTGCAAGGCGAACTGCGCGGCGTACTCGGGCGCCGTCGTCGGCAGGCGCGGATCCTTGACCACGGTGAACTTGGCCGCATGGCTCTTGGCCTTGTCTTTCTCGCCAACCGTCAGCTCGACGCCGTAACTGCCCGGCACCACGGTCGGGCCCGGCGGATTCTCCGGATCGGGCACCAGCGGCTTGGGCCTGGGCGGCGCGAGGCCGTAATCAAGCCGGGTCGGCCCGGGATACTTCAGGTCCCAGACATAGCGGTTGAGGCCCGGCTTGGTGGTGGGCCGCCGCGCCGGCGCCAGCGCCTCGTCGTTGCTGGCATAGGAGATGATCTTGCGGCCGGCCGAATCGCGGAAGGTGAGCGTCACCCGACCCGGGTCCTTCTCGGCCAGCCAGTAGTAGACGATCGCGCCGTTGGGCGGGTTCTCGCCGACATCGAGATGCTCGCGATAGCGCGTGCCGTCGGCCTTCTCGACCATGACGGTGCTGCCGTCGATGCCGAAGGCCGGGCCGTAGGCGACGCCGGTGCGCACATTGGCGCCGGCACTCCAGTGCAGCTTGGTACGGATCGCGTCGCGCGGCGGGAAGACGCGCGTCGAGCGGCGGCCCCCTGACATCTCAGTGGCGGCCAGGCCACGCAGCGCCGTCACGTCGTCGAGGATCCAGAACGAGCGGCCGTGCGTGGCCGCCACGATGTCAGTGTCCTTGAGCTTCATGTCGTAGACCGGCACGTTGGGCAGGCCTTCCATGCGCGTCCAGGTCGCCCCGTCGTCGAGACTGAAATGGATGCCGGTCTCGGTGCCGACATAGAGCAGGCCCTTGGCCACGGGGTCGGCGCGCACGACGCGGCTGATCTCGTCCTTGGGCAGGTTGCCGTTGATCGACTTCCAGCTCTTGCCGCCGTCGGTGCTCTTGAAGAGATGCGGGCGGTAGTCGGCGAGCTTATAACGCGTGGCCGCGACATAGACCGTGTCGGCATCGTGCGCCGAAACCTCGACGCAGCCGACATAGGCGAGCTCGGGCATGCCCTTGGGCGTGACGTCCTTCCAGCTCTTGCCGGCGTCCCTTGTGACATGGACCAGCCCGTCGTCGGTCGAGGCCCAGATCTCGCCGCGGCGATGCGGCGATTCCACCACCGAGGCGCAGGTCGCGTGGACCTCGGCGCCGGCGCTTTCACGCGTGATCGGCCCCCCCGACGCGCCCTGGCGCTTGCGGTCGTTCAGGCTGAGGTCGGGCGAGATGCGCTCCCAGCTCATGCCCTCGTCGCGCGTGCGGAAGACGCAGTTGCCGCCGGCATAGAGCGTGCCGGGATCGTGCGGCGAGAACACGATGGGGAAGGTCCAGGCGAAGCGGTACTTCAGGTCCTCGGGCGCGATGCCCGTCGATTCCTCGGGCCAGACATTGACCAGCTGGATCTGACGCGTGCGATGGTCGTAGCGCTGCAGCGCGCCGGCGCCGCCCGGGCTCGAGCCGATGGCGCCGACGTAGACGACGTTGTGTTCGCGCGGGTCGACGGCGATGAAGCCCGATTCGCCGGTGCCGGGATAGGAACAGTCGGCCAGCGTGATCACACCCCACTCCGAGGCGCTCGGCACCGAGATCGAGGTGTTGTCCTGCTGCGTACCGTAGACGCGGTAGGGATACTGGTTGTCGACGTCGATGCGATAGAACTGCGCGGTCTTCTGATTGTAGATCGTCGACCACGAGGCGCCGCTGTTGAACGAGACGTGGGCCCCGCCGTCGTTGCCCTCGATCATCCGCGTCGGATCCTTGGGATCGATCCAGAGATCGTGATTGTCGCCGTGCCGCGTCGTGATCTCGTTGAAGGTCGTGCCGCCGTCGGTCGACTTCCACATCTGCAGGTTGGTCACGTACACGGTGTCGCCGTGGCCGGGATCGGCAAAGACGTGGGTGTAGTACCAGGGC
>JADHLS010000383.1 GCA_016780605.1 Reyranella sp. | reverse complement strand
CTCGGCATCGCGCTGGTAGTGGCTCAGCGGATCGACCACGACCTCCTGTTCGAGCCGCGCGCCGAGGTCCGACAGCAGCGTCGCCAGGCCCGCCTCCGGCACGAAGCCGAGGTCGAGCATCAACAAAGCGCTGCCGCCGCCTGCCAGATAGGACCGGAGCGCGGCACTCTCCGCCGGGAGGAACGTGGTGCGCGGGTTGGCGACGACGACCACCGTGCAATCGCCCGGTATCGCGCCGGTCGTCGCCAGCAGGAGCTTGCGGGTCGTGTAGCCTTGCGCCTCCAGGACCCGGCGCAGCCGGCCGACGCCGTGGCCGGCGGTCTCGATGACCTGGGAGGACGCGTCGCCGTGGCTGTGGTCGGCCATGCCCTCGAGGTGCGTGTGGAACTCGAAGCCGTCCATCGAGAACTCGCCGTGCCCCTCGACGAAGCAGACGGTGAGCGCGCGCGTGCGCAGCACGCGCTGGATGCCGATGGCGATCTCCCCTTCGTCGGTGCCCTGGATGAGCACGCGCCGCCCGGCGGCCTCGACGATGGCGGCGTTGTAGAGGCGCACGCCCTCGCGTCGCGCGAGCTCCGGCTGCTTGTCGGGATCGACAGTGAGCACCGTGAGCATCGGGTTGCGCCGACCCATCACCTCCAGGAGGTTGCGGGTGCGCTGGCCGGTCGGATCCTCCGAACGGTAGAAGTACGTGATGCTGACCGGTGCCCGGAGCTCGTCGACCACCGCCATGGCCGTGGCCGACGGCGTATAGGCCTTCTCCCGGGTGACGTCGATATGGGTGTCGTTCAGATGAAGCGCGACATTCGCCAGCACCCAGAGTCCAGGGCCGACCAGGATGCAGCCCGCCGCATACAGCCGTGAACCGACGGCGCCGAGGCCCGTCGCCAGCGGCAGCCGCACGCCGGCAGCGAACAGGATGAACACGGCCACCAGCCATCCGGCGGCCCAGGCCAGGGCGTGCAGCTCGACGGCGTGCTCTCCGTGCATCGCTCAGCGCCGCGCCAGCGCCCGGACCGTCAGGAACAGGCCGAGCAGGATGACGGAAAGGAAGAAGCCGACGTCGGACAGATACATCGCACCGACCGCGAAGGGCGTGAAATGCGCCAGCAGAGACAGGCCGAGCATCCAGTTCTCGAAAGGCATCGGCAGCAGCGAGGCCAGCGTGTCGATCGACCAGAGAATGCCGAACAGCCCGAGGGACACGACAGCGGCGACGATCTGGTTCGCGGTCAATGCCGAGATCATCAGCCCGATCGAGACCAGGGCCGCGCCCAGCAGCAGGAGACCGATATAGCCGCTGTAGATCGGCCCCCAGTCCGGATCGCCGTAGGCCGCGAGAATCGCGGCATAGACCAGGGTCAGGCCGGTCATCGCCCCCAGCACCACCATGCAGGCGATGAACTTCGCCGCGACGATGTCGATTTCCGCCAAAGGCGCCGTCAGCAGGAGCTGGAGCGTGCCGCTGCGACGCTCCTCGGCGAACTGGCGCATGGTGATGAGCGGCACGAGCAGGATCAGCTGGACGGCCGACTGGAAGAAGATGTGCACCAGGGTCGCCTGCTTGGCGACGATCAGCGACACGGTGAAGGTGTAACCGCTCAGCACGACGAACACGGCGATCACGGCATAGGCGATCGGCGAGGTGAAGAGCGTGCGCACCTCCTTGCCCACCAGAGTCGCCACTTGGCTTCCCACTGGGCTGCCAATACGGCTCATTGCATCGCCTTTGCCTGGGTGAGGTCGAGGAACAGAGCCTCGAGGCGCGATGGCGCCGGCGCCGCCACCGTCTCGTGGGCGATCTGCTCGACGGTCAGCAGGCGTCCATCGAGCAGGATCGCCACACGGTCGGCCGTCCGCTCGATCTCGGCCAGGATGTGAGACGTCACCAGCACGGCACAATCCTGCGCCAGGTCCCGCAGCAGCCCGCGCAATTCGATGATCTGCCGGGGGTCGAGGCCGTTGCTCGGCTCGTCGAGCACCAGTAGTTCGGGCTTGTGCAGCACCGCCTGGGCCAGCGACACGCGCTGCCGGTAGCCGCGCGACAGCCGCTCGATGATGGTGCTGCGCACGGAGCCCAGCGCCAGCCTCTCGACGGCGGCGTCGATGGTGCGGTCCAGGGCTGCGCCCGTGATGCCCCGCAGCCGCCCCATGAACGAGAGGTACTCGACGACCCGCATATGGCCGTAGAGCGGCGAATCCTCGGGCACATAGCCGATGCGTTCGCGGGCGGCGCGGGCCGCGCGCACGACATCGATGCCGGCGACGCGGACCGTCCCCGAGCTGGGATAGAGGTAGCCGGTGACAAGCCTCAGGATGGTGCTCTTGCCAGAGCCGTTCGGCCCGAGCAGGCCGAAGACCTCGCGCTCCTCCACAGCGAAAGAGACGCCATCGACCGCCAGGCGGGCGCCGAAGCGCTTGCTCAGCCGGTCGAGCGACAGGACGGCCATATACTCAGATACCCGGCAAGACGGCGAAGCCCAAAGCGGCCTCGCCGTTGATCCGTCAGGAAGAGCGCTCCCCTACGATCAGTCGTAGAACTCCGGCGCCTTCTTCATGGCCTTGTAGGCGTCCGGATCGTGCGCGGTGAAGAAGTCGGCTTTCTCGTTCGCCATCTGCATGCGGATCCATTCGAAGGCGGTAAGGAAGCCCTGCGGGTTGTAGGCCAGCACGATGTTCGGCGGAATGCTCTTTTCCACGTTCTCGCGCATGTAGACGTTGTCACCCGTCAGGATGACGAGGCCCGTGTTCTTCAGGCGCACGGTCATCATCTGGCTGCCCGGCGTGTGGGCGACCCAGCGCTTGACCACCAAGGTGCCGTCGCCGAACAGGTCGAGGTCGCCCTCGAGCTGGATCATCTTGACGGCGTTGGGATAGTCGGTGTTCGCCGACCTGAGCGGCAGGACGTCGCCGATCATGTAGGGCCCGCCCGTCCCGGCCTTCGGCCAGAACGCATTCTGGATCTCATCCCGCTGCACGACGATCGTCGAGTTCGGGAACTTGCCGACGTTGCCGCCGTGATCCAGATGGAGGTGGCTGGGCACGACATACTTGATGTCGTCGGGCTTGAGCCCGATCTTCTGCAGCTGCACGTCGATCGCCACGTCCGGTGTGTTGACCGGCTTCAGCGCGGTGAACGAGGCGCCCCAGTAGCTCGGGTCCTTGATGATCTTGTCGTTGTTGCCGGTGTCGAAGAGCACGTTGCCCTTCGGATGGCGAATGACATAGAAGCCGACCGGAACCTGGATCGGCGGTTCATTCGGGGCGTTGTTCACCAAGGCGCCCTTGCCGATGGTGAGAGGCCCCGAACTGAACGCATACATTTTCATGTCTTGTGCCTGAGCCACCGAGAAGCCGGTGGTTATGGCGATCGCGGCGGTCGCCGCCAGTGCCTTGCCGAACATGCATCCCTCCCGAGTTTCGTGGGATTATATTTGTCTTGAATGGCGATCCGTGCGTCGCCGACATGTCTGGGCACCGACAGTTAAGACCCGCCGGTTTTAGCGAGTCAATCGCCAAAGCCCGCCAGGCGCCCTCGCAACTGCGAGGGCGCACCAGATATGCATTCCGAGATGTTCCTCCCGGTCTCGGCGATCAGGTTACGGCAATGGGGCCGCCGTTCGATCCCGTCGCGCCTTTGATCGGCGCCGGCGAGAAAATGTAGGCGAACTGATACTTGCGATCGGCAATCAGCCCGGTGAAGTCGAGATTCTCGTGATTATAGATGCCATTCTTGCAAATGAGTTCCTGGTGCACGGGAAACGCCAGATCCTTGTTGGGATTGGGCACCACCTCGGTTGCCCAGGTATCGGCGCCGGTCATGCACACGCCCTTGTCGATGCACCACTTCGCGACCTCCAAGCCGATGCCAGGCTCGCCGCTGTTGAACTTGTCGTTGTTCTTGATCCACAACTTGCCAAAGCCGGTGTTGAAGAACACGGCGTCGCCTTCTTTGACGTCGGCCTCCTGCATGTTCTGCTTCTGCATCGCCGCGCGCAGGTCGGCGACGGTGATCTCCTCGCCGACATCCATCATCTTCCCCTTGACGGCCTCGACGTCGAATAGGTGGCCACGCGTGAAGAACGGCTTGCACTGCTCCATGCCGAGCTTCTTCAGGCCATAGGGGCTGGCGATCTCGAGCTGGGTCACGCCGTTATAGTAGCGCATCTCGTTCTGGTCGCCGTCCTTGCCCAGCTGGATGCCGATGTGCCCAAGCCCGTCGAACTGCGTACCGGTCTGGCCGATCTCCGTGCTCAGGAACTCGTCGTGGTAGATGAGCTTGTTGGCGCCGACCGGGCCGCCGGTCGGCGAACCGGGGATGCGCAGGACGAAGACGCGCTCGCCAAACTTCGGCATCGCGTTTTCATAGACGCGGCCGACGCGATAGACCTTGCCGTCCTTGATCAGCTTGACGGTATCGAGGACCTTCGCCGGCGTCATGTAGTTCGAGGCGCCTGCCTGGTCGTCCTTGCCCCACTTGGGATGGGGCCACCAAGGAGTGATGACTGCCGGCGCCTGCGCCACCTGCTGGGCGTGCGCTGCGCCCGCCATCAATGTACCGGCGGCAACAGCGCCGCCGACCAGGCCGGCGGTGAGGAAATTGCGCCGGTCCTCGTCGATGGCCTGCGCTGCCTGCTTGAGCTCTTCCTTGTCCTGAAGGTATCTCGAGTCCATGGACGCTCCCTCCTTTTGTGATTGACGTCACAAGCGTCCTGCCGTCCCCTGGGAGCGTCAAGGCGAGAACAACGTTACGTTGTATCAGTCACAGAACTGACACCGACGGTGCAATGAGTCTGTTCGACCAAGACAAGTCCTCATCCCGCATACCTGTGAGCCTCATCACGGGCTTCCTGGGCAGCGGCAAGACCACCCTGCTCAATCGCGTGCTGGGCGATCCGCGCATGGCGCGCAGCCTCGTGCTGGTGAACGAGTTCGGCGAGGTCGGGCTCGATCACCTGTTCATGCAGTCGATCAGTGGCGACATGATCCTGCTCCAGTCGGGCTGCGTCTGCTGCACCATCCAGGGCGATCTCGACAAGACGCTGCGCGACATCGCCCGCCGCCGCGCCAGCGACGAGACGCCGCCGTTCGACCGCGCGCTGCTGGAGACGACGGGGCTTGCCGACCCGGCGCCGATCCTCCAGCTGCTGCTCAACCATCCCATGATCAGCCACGACTACCGGCTGGACGGCGTCGTGGCGACGGTCGATGCCTTGAACGGCGCGCGCCAGCTCGACGAGCATGTGGAAGCGGTGAAACAGGCCGCCGTCGCCGACCGGCTGCTGATGAGCAAGACCGACCTCGCGGGCATCAATGCCAGCGCGCACTTGCGGGCGCGGCTGGAAGACCTCAATCCCGGGGCGGCGCTCTATGAAGTCGTGCAAGGGGAGATCGACCCGGCGCTGCTGTTCGATTCCGGGCCGTTCGATCCCGCCGGCAAGAGCGACCGCGTGCAGCAATGGCTGAATGCGGAAGCCCATGACCACCATCATCACCATCACGAGCACCACGACCGGTCACGCCACGATGCCCATATCGGCTCGTTCTGCCTCACCTTCGACGAGCCGCTCGATTGGGACCGCTTCAATCGCTGGCTGATGGCCGTGCGCGCCTCGTGGGGCGACCGGCTGCTGCGCGTCAAGGGCGTGCTCAACGTCGCGGGCGAGGACCAGCCGCTTGTGATCCACGGCGTGCATCGCACCTTCCATCCACCGACCCTGCTGGCGCACTGGCCGGATGACGACCGCCGCTCGCGCCTGGTCTTCATCACTCGCGACCTCGACCGTGCGGACGTCGAGCAAAGCTGGATGGAGATGAAAGACGCGTGAATCTCCGGGCCGGCCAGGTATGCTGTGGCTAACAAAGGACG
>JADHLS010000382.1 GCA_016780605.1 Reyranella sp. | reverse complement strand
CTTTCACCGCGGCGACGGCGGTGGCGATGTTGCCGTAGCCGGTCAGCACGACGATGCGGATGTCGGGCCGCGCCTGGCGCAGCGGTCCCACCAGCTCCAGCCCGTTGCCGTCACCCAACCTGAGGTCGAGCACGGCGAACGCCGGCGGCCGCGCCGTCTGGGCCAGGGCCTCGGCGACCGAGCCGACGGCGGTGACGATGAAGCCGCGCTGCTCGAGCGCGCGCGCGATGCGATTGCGGAACGCAGCATCGTCATCGGCGATCAGCAGCGTACGATCCTTGTTGGCCGTCGCGCCGGCTATGGCGGGCGACACGGGGCGGTTGGCGCCTGTGTCCTGGCTCATGGCAGCTCCCTCGACATGAGGCGCTATGTAGCCTTGAAGACGGGATTTGGCCAGCGCACGGACACCAGCGCGCCGCCGCTCGTTCCCCGGCGGTTACCGAAAGTCACGGTGGCCCCGGTTCGTTCCAATAGCGTCTTGGCGATGAAAACGCCCAATCCCATGTGGCCCTCCTCGCCCTGGCGCGTGGAGATGAAGGGCGTGCCGAGCTCGTCGAGCAAGGCCTCGGAGAAGCCCGGCCCGTCGTCGGAGACCTCGACCTCCGACCACGCGGCCGTCCAGCGCGTCCTGATCTCGACCTCATGGCGGGCGAACGACACGGCGTTCTGCACGATGTTTCCGACGCCTTGCATGATCTCCGGACTGCGCACCTGGATCGGCGCCGTCGTCGGCACCCCTTCGCCGACGGGTCCCGACTTGAAGGCGATATCGATGCCTTCGCGCTTGGAATGCGCGGCGGCGGCCTCGATCAGCGCCGGCAGCGGCACCAGTGTGTAGGCATCGGAGACGTCGCCCGCCGGATCGACCGACAGCCGCGCCAGGATGGTGCGGCAGCGCTCCGACTCCGAGGACAGGAGCTCGACGTCTTCGCGCAAGGGATCGTCGGCCTCGACCTCGCGTAGCATCTCCTTGGTCACGACGGCGATGGTCGAGAGCGGCGTGCCGAGCTCATGCGCCGCCGCGGCTGCGAGCGCGCCCAGCGCCGACATGCGCTGCTCGCGTTCGAGCGCCGCTTGTGCGGCGGCAAGCGCATCCGCCATCTGGCGCTGCTCCTCGGCCAGCCGCCAACCATAGAGCGTGATCAGCAGGGTCGTCAGCGAGAGGCCGGCCCAGGCACCGGCCTGATAGATCTCCGGCAGCGAAGGCGGCGGCCCGCGCCAGGGAAGCGGCTGATGGAACAAGCCCAGCAGCGCGATGCTGATGATGGTGAGCAGCGAGAGCGCAATGTTGCTGGTGAGCGACAGGATGGTGGCGCCGATGGCGACCGGCGCCAGCAGCAACAGCGAGAACGGATTGATCAGCCCACCGGTGAGATAGAGCAGCACGGCGAGCTGCAGGACGTCGAAGGCGAGGAAGACGGTGGCCTCGCGATCGTCGATGCGCGCCGATGCTGGGCGGCCGAGACTGACCGTGAGGTTGAGCAGCGCCGACAGCGCGATGGCGCCGCCCACCGCGAGGACGGGCAGCGTGAAACCCAGGCCGAAATGCACGACCGCGGCGGTGAAGAACTGACCGGCGACCGCGGCCCAGCGGATCAGCACCAGCGCCCGCAGGCGCACGCCGCCGCGCGGCGGCAGGCTGGGGCTGGCAGCACCTGCAGACACGCTGCTGCCGGCGGGCGACGTGGTGACGCCAGACGAGGCGATGTCGGCGCGCCCCGCCATCCCGCTACTCCTCCAGCATCAGGTGCTTGCGATGCACCGTCGTGAACAGCGGGATCCTGCGTTGCTTCTTGCGGTTGGGCGGCTCCTTCACCAGCCGCCCGATCTCGCCCAGGATCAATCCGGTGATGGTGGGCAGCGGCAGCTCGCGCGCCTCGTCGAGCCTGACCCAACGGATGTCGCCCAGCTCGCTGGAATGGCGGATCTCGCCTTTGGCGTCCTCGGCGCGCGCCATGAAGAAGCGGGCATTGAAGCGACGCGGGCGGCCTGGCGGCGTCACGGCGCGGGCGATCAGATCCAGGCAATCGAGCGCCGGGCCCATGCCTTTGTCGAGGAAGCCGCGCCAATGCTCGCCGAAATCCTCCTCAGGCACGCCACCCTTGAGCGGTTTGGCCAGCATCAGGCCGGTCTCCTCGAAGGTCTCGCGCACCGCGGCGACGGCGAGGGCGCGTGCGCGCTGCGCGGTCGCGGCCTTGCGCAGCCGCTCATCGACGAAGCGGTCGAGCGGCGTCGCCACCGGCACGCGCGAATCGGCCGGATCGACGCGGCCGCCGGGGAAGACGTAGCGGTTGGGCATGAAGGCATGCTTGGCGTCACGGCAGCCCAGCAGCACCTCCGGCACCTTGCCGCGCTGGCGCACCAGGATCAGCGTCGCCGCATCGCGCGGCCGCAGGTAGGGATATTTCTGGTCGATCTTCTCGACCGGCCGCTCGCTGCCCGGCTTCAGCACCGGCGTCGAAGGAGAATGGTCGTAGCCTTTGTCGGTGCCGCGCACGACGGCCCCTGCGGGAATGCCTCTTTTGCTCATCGACTGACGATAGAACAAATCAACAAGCGCACAAAATTCGCGGAGCGGCCTCGCTTTGCGCCGGACTCAGCCGGCGCTGGCGGCCGAAAAGACCTCGAAGGCGTCCTCCACCAGGCTGACGTGATGCAGCATCGCGGCATGCGCCCCGGCAGCGTCGCCGGACAGGATCGCGCGCACGACGGCGTCGTGCTCCTGGTTGGAGCGCATCAGGCGACCTTCCACCCAGAACTGGGCACGCCGGAAGGGCGCCACGCGGCGGCGCAGGCCGCGGGCGAACTCGGCGATCGGCTCGTTGTGCGCGCCAGCATAGATCGACATGTGGAACGCCACGTTGGCGTCGGAATAGGCGTCGGGGTTGCCGGCCTTGGCGAGCGCCAGCATCGCTTCGTGGCGCGCCTGCAGCCGCCGCCGCTCGACCGGCGTCATGCTCATGGCCGCGAGCCGCGCGCAGGTCGCCTCCATCTCGGCCATGGCGACGAACAGCTTCTCGACCTGCTCGGGCGTAGCCTTGGAGACCACTGCGCCCTTGCGCGGGCGCATGTCGATCAGGCCGCTGGTCGTGAGCTGGCGCAGCGCCTCGCGAACCGGCGTGCGCGACACGCCGTGCTGATGCGCCAGGCTCACTTCGTCGAGCCGGATGCCAGGCGGCAGGGTGCCGTCGAGGATGCCGTCGGCGATCGCACTGGCGAGCTTGTCCGCCAGGGTCGGATTGTCGGTCTGCATGGCTTCTTCTGCATACAAGATCGGTGCCAACGCCAAAAATTGTTCTTTCTATGCACAAATAGAATGCAATCCGCCGAAATTGCATACAATCGAGCCACTGCCTGATCCTCGCCAGGGTGACCTCGGAAGGGCGGCGACATGCGCAAAATCCCGCCAAATCAAGCCTTTGAGGACCCCTAGAAGGGGGTGGCATACCGCTTGCTGCCGCCATCGTGCCGCCTGGGGGGCCGGTACATTCGCGGAGGCAACACACCATGATCGACAAGTTCACCATCGGCCGTCGCGGCCTGCTCGGCGGTGCCGCCGGGGCGGCCGCTCTCGGCCTCAGCGGAACTGCCTGGGCGCAGAAGCCGCTGGTCCTCGGCTTCATCTATGTCGGGCCGCGCGACGACTACGGCTACAACCAGGCCCATGCCGAGGCCGCCGCCGTCCTGAAGAAGATGCCCGGCCTGAAGGTGGTCGAGGAAGAGAAGGTGCCCGAGACCGTCGCCGTCGAGAAATCGATGGAGAGCATGATCAACATGGACGGCGCTACCTTGGTCTTCCCGACCTCGTTCGGCTACTTCGACCCGCACATGCTGAAGATGGCGGCGAGGTATCCCAAGATTCAGTTCCGTCACTGCGGCGGCCTGTGGACCGAGGGCAAGCACCCGATGAACACCGGCAGCTACTTCGGCTACATCGACGAGGCGCAGTACCTCGCCGGCATCGTCGCCGGCGCCACCAGCAAGAGCGGCAAGCTGGGCTTCGTCGCCGCCAAGCCGATCCCGCAGGTCCTGCGCAACATCAACGCCTTTACGCTGGGCGCCCAGTCGGTGAACCCGAAGGCGACCACGCAGGCGATCTTCACCGGCGACTGGGCGCTGCCCGTCAAGGAAGCCGAGGCGACCAACTCCATGATCGCCCAGGGCGTCGATGTCGTGACCTGCCACGTCGATTCGCCCAAGGTGGTCGTCGAGACCGCCGAGCGCGCGGGCATTTTCAGCTCCGGCTATCACTGCAACCAGGCCAAGCTGGCGCCCAAGGGTTACCTGACCGGCGCCGAATGGAACTGGGAGCGCATCTATGTCGACATGGCGAACGCCATGAAGGCCGGCCAGCCGCCCGGCAACTTCGTGCGCGGCGGACTCAAGGAAGGCTACGTCCGCACCTCGGCCTATGGTCCCGCGGCAGCGCCGGCCGGCAAGGAGAAGGCCGATGCCGCGAAGACCGCGATCCTGAACGGGAGCCTCGCGATCTTCAAAGGGCCGCTCAAGGACAACAAGGGCAACACCGTCATCCCGGCGGGCGCGTCCTATGTCGCGACTGAGCCCAAGCTCGAGAGCATGAACTACCTCGTCGAGGGCGTGGTCGGCGCGACGTCGTAAGGACATCCGGTGGATGAAACCAGACCACCTCATCCTGAGGAGCACGCCGAAGGCGTGCGTCTCGAAGGATGGGCAAGACCCGTGATGTATCCCACCCTTCGAGACGCCACGCTGCGCGTGGCTCCTCAGGGTGAGGCGACCGGGCGCAAGTGGAGCGCGTTCTAAGTGGGGCAAGTCCTCGAGCGTATCGCGGTCCCGGCGCTGGCGCTGCTGGCGTCGGCGATCGCGTTCGGCCTGCTGCTCGCGGTCTATGCCGGCGTCGATCCGCTGGAGGCCTTCGAGCTCATGTACCAGGGCGCCTTCGGCACCTGGTTCTCGTGGCAGAACACGCTGACTCGCGCGGCGCCGCTGATCCTGACCGCACTCTGCACCGCCTTGCCGGCGCGACTCGGCCTGGTGGTGATCGGCAATGAGGGCGCCCTGGTCGTGGGCGGCGTGGCGGCGGCCGCGGCGGGCATCGCCACGTCGAGCGCACCATCGTTGATTGCCCAGCTCGCCATGGCGATCGCCGCCATGGCGGTAGGCGGGTTGTGGATCGCGCTCGCCGGTTGGCTGCGGCAGTGGCGCGGTGTCAACGAGACGATCTCCAGCCTGCTGCTGACCTATATCGCCATCGCCTTGATGAACCATTTCGTCGAGGGGCCGCTGCGCGACCCGTCGAGCCTCAACAAGCCGTCGACCTGGCCGGTCGGCGACGCCAACATGATCGGTCCGATTCCCGGCACCGACGTACATTGGGGCCTGGTGTTCGGCATCGTCGCCTGCCTGCTCATCTGGGCGTTCCAGCGCTTCACGACCTGGGGCTTCGCCATGGAGGTGATCGGCGGCAATCCCAAGACGGCGCGCATGATGGGCCTCGATGTCGGCCGCTACGTGCTGCTGGCCTGCTTCGCCGGTGGCGCCGCGTCGGGTCTTGCCGGCATGGTCGAGGTCGCGGCGGTGCATGGCCGCGCCAACGCCTCGCTCGCTGTCGGCTACGGCTTCACCGGCATCCTGGTGTCGTTCCTGGCGCGCCACAATCCGCTGGCGATCGTGCCCGTGGCCATCCTGCTCGGCGGGATCGGCGCCTCGGGCGGCCTGCTGCAGCGCCGGCTCGACCTGCCCGACGCCGCGGTCGTGGTGCTGCAGGGCATTCTGTTCGTCGCCATCCTGGCCAGCGAGACCCTCTATGGCCGCGATTGGTCGCGGCTGTGGAAGTGGCGGGAGACCGGCTGATGGACGGGGCAAGTCTCGGCATCTGGGGTGTGCCGCTG